>NZ_JBGLYH010000040.1:0-38488 GCF_041414475.1 Pseudodesulfovibrio karagichevae | reverse complement strand
AAAGAGCCAGCGAGTTGCCTCGCTGGCTCCATGAATACAATTATTACAGGAATCATTCGGCGTTACAGCATAAAACGCCTATCAGCCGATTGGGAGCCGCTGTGAACAACGTCTTGCAACTCCACAGTTAGCGCCTTATGTGTAATTCCTTCAAGCCTGCGCATGAAATCGCTAAATCGAGCCGGTTTCTCTTCTAGAATAGTCAAAATCATCACAGACCATTTGTTTGCAACTTGGTCAAAGAAGGACCGCGCCGCGCAGTCCGCGAAGAAAACAGAGTCCACTTGATCTGGCATGGCAATATCCTTCAGTATATCTACTAGCATTAAGGTTCGTAATTGACGCTATGAGAAAAACATATTTAATGGGCATCAGTCCAATTCATTAATGGTTGCCGATGTTGGTGTCGGCGGAAAGCTTTCAAAGGATGCCGGCAGTGAAAATGCAAAACATGACTATGTCCCGGCGCGGTTTAATGAAGCTGCTAGGTATGACTGCAGCCTCGTCAATCATTGCCAAGCCCCAACGCGCCATTATTTCGTCGATAGGGTTGGCCTCCGCAACAACTACTCCAATACCGGCTTTTGCCGCAAGCAAACGAATAGCTAAGCTCTTTTATACCGACACCGGGAAAGGGAGAAATATGATGCTTCTCCACGGTTGGACTTGTGATTCCCACGATTGGAGTTGGCAACTCCCGGTATTGGAAAGCCGCTATCGCGTTGTTGCGATAGATCTACGCGGACACGGTAGATCCGAGGTGATGCCGTCTGGTAATTACATGCCGGATGACTATGTCGCAGATATCGAAACTCTTATCGAAACAAGGTTTTCAAGTGAGAAATTTGTGCTGGTGGGGCACTCGATGGGAGGGCAAATCGCAGCCCGCCTGGCGAGCAAGCGACCGGACCTGATTGAGGGAGTTGTCTCGGTTGATGGGTCGCTTGGTTTTTCCGACAAGCTTGCTCCCATATTCCAAAAGGCAGTTGAGGATCTGCAACGCGACAATCCAGCCGATGTTGGGCCTGCCTTGTTTGCTGGATTTTATGACAAAACCACAGACCCTGCTTTAAAACGATGGCATGCCAGACGCCTTCAGGGCACACCGGACTATCCTGTACGTGAATCTTTCGGCCCTTTGTTCTTTGGCCCCAATCAAGTCGGGCTTGGAAGGCAAAGCGAGGTATTCTGCAAAACCATTAACATCCCAATCTATCATCTTTGTAGAGGTAAAGGGCAGGCCGAGAGGATGCGTACATGGTTTTCTCACCCGAAATCAAAGGTCGATCTGTGGGAAGCCGCTGGACATTGGATCATGCAGGATCGGAAGGATGATGTGAATGCGTCGATCATCGCCTGGGTTGATATGCTTTGAGTGACCTGCGCGGTTTCTTCATATCAGCTGGAGCTTGCAAATATGGTTCACCGACCAAAAGGGTGGTCAGCGATGACCACCCCTTTTGTTGCTTGTGGCGCTTGATAGGGTTCAGACATTCGCCCCCATTCTGTTTAAGGGCTGGGATCCGGATAGTGTTTCGGGATCGTCGAATACGAAAATCGTAGTCCGGTGGTTATGCGGAGCTTGGTATTGGTAACAGCCTGTTCGACCGAGTGCTCTTCGACGATATTCTGTTTTCGATTACATGTGCCATTGGCTTGAAAGGATACATGCTCGCGCTTCCTGAGAGTTCAAGTCGAAAACCCTCCACTAAATCGGGTGAACTCCAGAGCCTTGGTGGATGAGCCACGGATCTGTGCGTGTGGAAAAGGAGGCATTCATGCCCTCCCCAACTATGCCAAAAGCAAAAGCCTTGCGGTGATCTCCGCAAGGCCTTTGCTTGTTCCTGGAGCCAGGAATCGGAATTGAACCGACGACCTACTGATTACGAATCAGTTTGAAGAATCAGAATATACCAGACTTTTTAAATTTATAGTTGTTATTTCAGTAGATAATAGGCTTTCTGTGAATGTCTTAATTCTCATTTCATACCACAATTTTCAAATTGACTGTCCCATTTTTGTCCCAAAAGTATATTAACATATTAACAGATTAATGTGTTAATATGTTAATAAATTACAGTAAGTTGACATGTGTTTTGTAAAAAGGCATATGCTTTTTAAAAAGCCATGGAAAAGGAGAAGAGATGGAAAAACTCAAAAAGCAAATGAAAATTATTGGTAGGGCTGAGGCTGCACGGCGGCTGGGTATGACCCCCCAGGCCTTGAGTTGTCATGTCTCAAGGCGGGCGTGGCCCCATGCCATTCCCGCCCCCATCAAGATCGGGGGAATATTCAAATGGAGCGATGAGAAGATCACAGAGTGGATCAACGAGCGATTTGACGAAGTGGAAGGGGGGAAATCGCAAAAAGAGAAGAAGAGGAAACGGAGGCCAGGTCGTCCTCCAAAGACAAGGAGCGCATCATGCTCCTAGGGAAAAAAGAAGGGAACTGCTCTCGCCGGCAAGCAAAGCAGCAGTCCCCTGTTCACTTCCCACTCGAAAGCGGAAGCAATTCGTACTTTCTCTCAAAAGCCCAGAAAGTTCAAGGCGTGTGTTCGCCTGTCTGCTTCTCCGCATCGAGTGGTTGTCTTCAATCATACCGATACGGAGGTTCTTTTGTATCCTACCAATGCCATTGTTCCATCATCTGACCGGGCAAACTCCTTTGCCGTTTCTTCGGGCGAAGCCCACCAAAACAATCTTAACTTGAACTATGGGGCGCGAAACTGTCACGAGGCCGCACGCCTCTCCGATTCCGACACGCCCCAAAAGCCGCTTCGCCCCTGGCCGTTTGGTAATGCGCGGGCCGATCCTGACCGACCTCATGCAAAGCGCGACTGGTTGCGGTCAGAGTTAGCAGAGAAGTTCCCTGGGGTGAGGTGGATTACTCAGGGAGAGAAAGGAGCCTGGGCCATCCGTGAGGCTTTCAAGCAAGCTATTTGTAAAGTTGAAGGGATCGAGAACGATGACCCATACCGAAACCGCGACGAGTTTTTGAGTTGTGGTTCAAGGAAAAGCTGGGGGACCCTCGTTCAGTACAAGGATGCCCCCCCGGTTGTTAGCCCCTTTTCCTGCGGGAAGACTCCATGTCCAAGATGTTATGATCGAGGAAAGGAGCGGACCACCAAAGACATTCAAAGCTTCATGCAAGGCTCAGCTAAGGCACTTGGGATTTCAAGCTTTATACGAATCGTCTTTACTCTTCCCGAGCCTGTAGAAGCGATCCCAACAAAGGGGAGCAACGAGAGAACGCTGCTTTGTGATGGCCTGCAAAAATTAACCAGGAAAGCTTGCGGGTTGCGGCTTCGGGACGGCTTGGCCGCCTACTGCTCTGTCCACGCAGTCGGTAGTCGCGATTTGTACAAAGACCGCTTTCACTTTCATGTAGGGCTTATTCCAATCGCATCAGTCCGAAAGAAAAATGGAGAGACTGTTGTTCAGCATTGCGACCCAGGACGGATTCCCCACGATTGGATTAAGGCCCGATGGCTCCAAATCCTACAGAAGGTCTTCCCCACACATGACTTAGAGGACACCCCGGTAGTCCATTTAACGGTCGATCACTTTGATCAGCCTCGTATCTCTGGGATTCTTGGTCACCACCTCAAGTACGATGGCCGAGGATTTGGGAATGACTTCCTGAAAGCTCCTCTTGCCTTTGATCCTGCTACCTCACGGGTCGTGATTGAAGCCGAACAGGGGGGATTTCACATCACCACTATGGAACAACTCGCCCGGCGCTGGAAGTGGGTGCGAGGGGAGAGGGATTATAGGACCTGGGGGATTTTGAGTCAGAGGAAGAAATACGCGCCTATAATTGGTGTTGAACACGTGGTTGAGCCTGAACCCGAAATTGAAACAGAGGAGCGCGTAACCGTCGTCAGGAAGTTTGGCAAGGTCTGGGACAAGAAGAAGGGGATCGTCTGGAAGGAGGATAAACACGCCTTTTTCAAAGGCGAGGAAATTACCGGAGTCGAGTGGGGCCGAAAAGGCGGGGCCGAATGGCGGGTTATTCAAAATTCGTTCCCCGATAGGCAAGACGCCAAAACTCAATCCTCGGGCGGAGAACTCAAACAAGTAAAACAGGAGCATGGAGGCTCAATACCAAGCGTGTTGCCTCCGCAAGCGAAAAAGGAAGGACAATGCGATGAATAAGGCACTGTGTTCACTAATGATTGTATTATGGATCCCAAATGTTGCCGCCGCCCTGGGCGTCTCAGACGCAACTACCCACATCTACCTCTCGGAGCAGGTCAGCCAACTGACCGAGCAACTAAAGGTCATGCAAGCCCAGCTTCAGGAGGCCATGAACGCCAATGAGACTCTGACCAAGTCCTATGAGGCCGTCACCGGCTCCTATGACCGTGTCACAGGGGTCTACGACGATGTGATGAAGACCAAGGCCTTCCTCAACGATTCGTACAACACGGTTATGCGGCAATTCAAACACTACATGGCTTTGTATGAGGATCTTTCCGATCCCGACAAAGGCGACTTCGAAACGGTCAAGGAACTCCTTGAAGGCGTTTTTGACGATCCGCGCACTTCCACCCCGGAACAGAATCGGAAACGGGCAGAACAGGAATATCAGGTCCGTCAGGCGGCCTACAAGAAAGCGATTGAAGACAGTGAGGATATATTAGGCTCCATGTCCGACAGAATGGAGAAGGTACAGACTCTCGGAGGCAAAATCGGCAAAGGGAAAGACCTCAAGGAATCCCAGGCCCTGACCAATAGCCTGTTGCTAGAGATCCTGATTGTTCTTCAGGAACAGCTGTCCATGTCCATGCGCTTCCAACAGGCCATGGCGCTTTCGGAATATTCCGGCGTCACCGAGGATTCAATTGCGGCCAGGGCTTCAGCAATCAAGGCCGTGGTCGAGCGAAAGGACGTGCTCGATTATGAATTGTCGAATTTTCGCAGGGCGGGAATTGATGACATCACGGACATAAAGGCCATTATGAAACAGGCCGCTCAACAATAGCTCCACAAAGAGGAAATAATCATGACTGACTACGGAATATCCGCCACTGTTTTTTCGAATCTGATCCTGATGAACACGCAATACGTGGCGTCGATTTACGGTGCCCTGATGGAATCCTTCGGAATGTTCTTCAGGGCCTTTGTTGTCCTCTACATCGTCTGGACGGGGTACAAGTTTTACAAAGCGGAAAGCAGGGCTACGGTGTATGACCTCGTTGTTTCCTGCGCTATCGCCAGTGCGATCTATTCCGCCGTATTTGAATGGAACTGGTACTACAACACGGTGATTGAAACTGTGGTTGAATTGACCTTGGACATCTCCTCCTTCCTCATCTCTGCTGCGCCTCACGCGATAGGCAGTGACGGATACGGCAGTGTCCATGAGGTCTTCAAAAGCCTGGACCAGACTGTGGTTAACTTCTTCAGCGCAATTCAGGCCCTGTCGCCCAAGGGGAATTTCCTCATCAACGCTTGGCGGTACTTCAGTTTTATTCTGGCGATGCTCCCCCTGTTCACTGTGTTTTTGGCCATGTACGCCGCCTTTTTTGTGATCTACGGTATCGCCTTCTTTTCCATGTTCATTTTCTTTGTCATGGGCGGGATATGTATGCTGTTTGCGGCGTTCAAGGAGACTCGCCATGTCTTCTATACTTGGTGCCGTGGCCTCCTGAACTACATGCTGATCGCCATATCTGCTGCCCTAGTCATGGGGATTTGTGGGAAGGGCATCAGTGAGGCCGTGTCAGCGTTCACGCTGCAATCTCAAACAATCTCCGTCATCGTTTCGGATTCGTATTTGAAGATCCTGATTTGGTGCGCCTTTTGTCTGGCTATGATCCTTAAGACGCCGGACTTTGCCGCTCATATGACTGGCAGCATGGCAGGCTCGACAACCGGCATTGCGGGCGGCCTTACAGCCGCTACGTCGGCCTTGGGCGGCGGCATTTTTGCTGGAAGCAAGAAGGCTGGTGGAGCCGCCTGGAACCAGGCAAGACAAGTTGGCAATCAAGCATTGTCCGGCGGTAAGAATGCCCTGGAGCGGCTGAAAGAGCAGCGCGGGGCTAAATGAATCCCTTTTGAAAGCAGTCCCAAATAAGAGGGCCAATGAGGGGGCTAACGCCCTGGCTTGACGAACCGGAGACCGGTTCCATTCTCCCTTCGGTCGAGAGCTTGGGGCAAGCCCCCTGGCCCCCCTAAAGTCAAGGCTGTTGTTTGTTGATCCCAAAAAAATAGTATTGAAATTGTCTACGCAACGCCCGAAATTCGCGTCCATCTTTGCGGGACGGTTTCTTTTTTTTGACCATTCTTGTTATGAAATCATCTTTCCACTGGTACATGGCTTTAATTTGTTCTTCGGTCATAGAATGCTCCTTTGGGTTTTTCCCCCATCACGTACCCCCGGCAGGGGGTGGGGGCTCACCCTTCTTTGCCCCCACCCTTGCCGGGGTTCGTCAGGCCCAGCCGCCCGGCATTCGCGTGGCGCGATCCTGGGGGCGGCAAGGGCAAAGTGACAGGGGCAGAGGGAGCGAAGCGGACGAACCCCTGGCGCGGCCTTGCAAGCCGATTTCCCAGGATCGTGACGGGCGAAGGTCGGTTAGCGGCGTTTGCCCCAGGGAATCATTTCAAGAGGGATACCCCTCTTTTGGATAGGGATAACCCCTTAGACTCCAGGGGACACCCCTTGGAACAGTGAGGGATACCCATAAATTGGGGAGGGATACATCCTATTACTGCGAGGGACACATTTTGGAGTATCAAGCTCTTATACTGGAATTTTTCGTAAAAAATCAAATAATAACAAACGACTACCGCTGAAATCCCTAGTTTGAACACGTTTTAGATAGGGAAATCATTACGGTTGAGAAGCGGTTTTTGCGTTTGGCAGGATACGCACTTTGTAACACAAAGGGCTTTCGGCTACGCCGATCCTGCCTTTTCAGCCGAAAAGGGGAGGGGGTTGCCCCCCTCGCTGGCCTATGCCAGCTTCACCCGCAGCGCCTGCCCTAAAGGGACCCGACGAGGAGATCAGATGAAAAGCAAATACGTACCAGTCAGAATGTCTGATGAAATGGCAAATCTTGTGGATCAGCTGAAAGAAAAGCACGGGTTGCGTGGGCGGGCAAGCGTGATTCGTGAAGCGATTCAGGTAATGGCTAAAAGCGATCAACCCCAGCTGACGCGTGAAATGCTGGTTCTCTTTGAAGCCTGGCGTAAAGGGTACTACCGTGTGGGGTCAAATCTCAATCAGATTGCTTACAAGTTGAACTCCGGTCATCCGCTCTCGACTGACGAGATATTAAATGCCCTAGAGGACTTGAAGAGAGAGTTTAAAACCCATGCCGACAATATGCGGAAATTTCGACGTGGCCTTGGGCTGTAAGCTCGCTGGCACGCATTTGAGGAGAACGAAGAACGCTCTTCCAGGCAAACAGGGACGCTCACCTAAACTAGCGGGGAAGCCGTCTTAAGTGGGTTGCCGGTAAACCCCACTATCCCACTTGCCGGTAAAACCCACCATCCCACTTGCCGGTAAAACCTCCCGGCAATGGCCGGGATGATTCCAGCACAATATTATTGAATTACTGCCAGTTGCAGTACCTATTGAGTCTTCAGGCATGGAGAAGAAATACCGGCCTTTCAACTCGGCTGATCGGCCGCGCCTTCGGGCATCGAGGCTTGCGGGGAAACCATCCTATGTTCCAGGGACGCTCACCTAAACGAGTGGGGAAGCCGTCTTAAGTGGATTGCCGGTAAAACCCACCCCCCCACTTGCCGGTAAAACCTCCCGGCAATGGCTGGGATGATTCTAGCACAATATCATTTAATTACTGCCAGTTGCAGTACCTATTGAGTCCTCAGGCATGGAGAAGAAATACCGGCCTTTCAACTCGGCTGATCGGCCGCGCCCTCGGGCATCGAGGCTTGCGGGGAAACCATCCTATGTTCCAGAGACGCTCACCTAAAGGAACGGAGGACTCACCCTAAATGGCTAAGTAAGCTCTTGGGCTAACGAACCGGAAGAGTTACCAGCGGCTATAGACTACGCTCCTGGGAGTTCCATCCACCAACGAGTGCTGCCTTTGGCGTGATCAAGTCCATACCATCTACACCCTTCATAGCTGCCTTCTTGGTAAAGATGAAAATGACCAAAAAACCATAACGAAGGTTTGTAGACATGGAGGACTTTGCTTAGGACTTTGGTAGAAGGGTCCTGGTCCCTATCCCACCATTCGGGCCACAGATCGAGTGGCAACCCGTCTGCAGAGAATTCATCTGGGGCTGTGTGGCTGATTACGATGTCAATCTTGATCGAAGTCGGATCAGGGAAATTCTTTAAGTCTTTCTCGGTCAGAACCTCCAGATCCGGGAACCAATCTCTCCCAGGTAACCGCATTCGGTTGTCCACAGAGAACGCACCGCCAGCAAAAAGAATAGTTCTGCCATCGGGTAATGTCAGTGTGGAGCCACGTGGTTGGAATACCACATTGGGAAGCCCCTCCGACAAATGCAGCTGATTTGCTCTTAGTCGTTTTTGGATAGCCTGGTGGTCGTCATGGTTGCCGTCAATCCAATGGATGTGAGTGGAGCCGGGGTGTAGTTTTGTGGCCGGATCATAGAGGCGATGCCCAGGCCAAAAACCAAAGTCGCCACATTGCAAAATTAAGTCAGGCTGTTGAATTTCAATCAACTTGTTGACTTGCCCCCAATTGGCATGGGTGTCCCCGACGATGAGAATCATTGCGCTATTAAGATGCTGATATTATAACTTCTTTTTGAATGACCGTACTGCTTCCATGTAAGCCATAATGTCTTTGAAGGTCAGGCCGTCTTTTTCCAGCTGTTCGCTTAACTCGTTGTATAATTTAGTAGCGATTCTGTATAGATAGAAAAGGCAATTTTTGCGGGTTGCGTTGTATAGGACTTCATTTGAAACTAGCGTGTTGATGTCTACTTGCAACTCGTCTGCCGAGACCTCATCGCGCATCCGGTCATGGATCGAGAAAACCGAGGGGATAATGTCTTCAATGTTCATGCGAATGGCCGCCTGCCAATCGTGGCCGCATGAGTACACTTCCCGGATGTTTGATTCGATTGTCTCGTAAACTATTGCTATGATTTCTTTTTGGGTGCTTCTGTACTGTCGGACTTCACACTCCTCTTCGCGAGGGTAGCTTTTCCCGTCTCCATTGCAATGGCGCAGTCTGGTGAAATCGTTTGTGTTATCTAAACTGATTTCGGGATAAAGAATTCCTTTGTTGTTAAAACAGTCCGGTATAGGAGCGTATTTGGCCGCCGCTTTCTGATTGTTTTCAGTGGACCAGATTTGAAAGATGATCCCTGCCTCATCAAGCAAGTCAGCCTTTGACATTTCAGCATATTCAATCAAGTAGTTGCTATAATGGCTCTTCTTTTTGATCTTTTCCAAGTCGAGCATGTACCAGCGCTCAAAACGTTTCACTGCGAGGCAAGCTCGGTCATAGCGGAAGAAATTTTTAAATTGGATGCAGTTGTCAACCGAGCGCTTGGGGACAACAAATCCTTTGGGGTTGCTGTCCCATTTGTAGTTTTTCACTTCAACGCAGATTTTTTCGTTTTTGAAGACTGCAATGAAGTCAGGCGAGACAGGCTGCGCATAGTCCGTCCACAGTATGGGCATCGCGGCAACGCGCATCACCGGGTGGCCGTAGAAAGCCATGCGCCGCATGAACTCATATTCGCCAAGTGATCCCATGGACAATCTGTGGAAATATCCTTCAAGGTCGGCGGCAGTGATTCGCTTGCTCGGATCGCCTTCGCGCTTGGTTTCCTGCACCAGATTGAGGATTAGTTGAAAAACGTCTTCGTAGTCGGAAGGGTAGCCGGAAATCATGAAGCCTCCTCGATGGTTGAAGTCCTCACCTACTGCATTGTGAAGGCTTCTTCAATATGGTTAGTCTGAAATGACAATGAGCTTGGGGCATGGAGGCTGTTGAGCTGTCCTGGGCCTCTTGACATGAGTTGATGCTATCATTATTGATATCACAGAGGAGAGGCCGTGTGAGTAAAATTGAAAAGATACTGAAGCAAATGAAATCGGCTCCTCAAAATGTCCGGTTCAATGACCTTGACGCTGTATGCGCACATTTTTTTGGAGAACCACGGCAGGAGGGGACAAGCCACAAGGTCTACAAGACGCCATGGCGAGGTGACCCTCGCGTAAACATTCAGGATAAGAAAGGCATGGCAAAGACCTACCAGGTCCGGCAGGTGCTGGAAGCCATCGCCAGGATAGAAAAGCAGGAAGGAGGTAGCAAATGAACGTAAAGCACTACACCTATCGGGTCCTTTGGTCGGAAGAGGATCAGGAGTACGTCGGTCTGTGCGCTGAGTTCCCCAGCCTCTCATGGCTTGACGAGGATCAGGCTGCCGCCCTTGAGGGAGTGGTTCAGTTGGTCGCCGATGTTGTCGCCGACATGGAGGCCAACGATGAAAACGTTCCCGAGCCTTTCAGCCAAAAGAAGTACTCAGGAAAGATTTCGTTGCGGACAACCCCTGCTGTGCACCGTGATCTCGCTTTGTCTGCTGCTGAAAACAGGGTGAGCCTGAACCGGTTGATTAATGCCTTAATCGCCGGGCAAGGATGCCATAAGGCTGAGTTATCTTGCTGAATAATATAGTTTTTGCGTAAAATCCCCATCAGCTATAGTGATGGGCAATTCCATTCATGGGGTGGGCTGGGGAATTTCCCTGGCCTGCTTTTTTTTGCCACAGCAGGCGGTTAAAAAAAGGTTGGCCTAGTGTTTATTACTGACCCGCTCCTGTGAAATAGGTTCGCCGACAGAGCTATCCGGCGAAATGGAGATGCCCCGTTTTAGGGCCGGGCTTCTCTGAGTTCCCGGTGTTTCCACCGCAGGCGGGATTAGCCTTTTTGGCCTGTCAAAGGAGACTAGACGCCCTTCTCCTGAACGTTTTCAACCAAATCGCACACGGGAGGCTGTGTAAGGATGTAGCTGAGAGTCTTCTCAAGATCATCCACTGTTCCAGGCTGGCACGGCAAACTTGGGTCCTGCAACCATTCGATCATCCGGTAAATCACAAATGCACTTGCTAATCCCAATTTATGGATAGGAATTTCTCGGACTATACTTGAAGCCTCTATATTGCCATGGGCTATCGCAGAGCGAGCGGCATACGCCTTCATAAACAGAGTGTAGAGATCAGAAAAGTCATCGTCTTTCTCTGCGGCAAGCGCTGCAGCCCTATATGCGTATGTCTTTGTGATGTCGTTGTCGTCCCGTTTTTTAGGCAAGAGCATTGTTTCAGTTGCGATAACGTAATTCAATACGCTGTACTCTGGGCTAATTCCACGTACAGCCTCGCTAAACTTATTGAGGCTGTATATTAATTTCACTGACAGGTCGTCTAGTTGGTCATGATTGGATTTAGCTTTGAGCAGGCAGGCTACTTGCCCGAAAAGGAATTGGACTTGGTTGCTGTGAATAACTTCCCGAAAATTCTTTGGTTCACTTCTGTTGTTCCACTGTTTGGACATAGCGTATTCATATTTACCGTCTATCATTGTTAGCTTTGGTGTCGTCAATCCGCTTGGTGGGGTGCCGACTTCAAACATTTGAGAAAAGTCGGCCCCAAAAGCAAGTTTCATAATTGCAATTGCAGTCTCCACGTTGTCTTGTGCAATTTGTCGAGAAATATTAGGTGAAGAAGGAGCAACCTCTGACGAAGCGATCCATTCAGCGGCCTCAAGTCCCTCTAAAACATCTTTCTCCAAGCTCTCTATCAACTGCAAAGCGTCTTCATAGGAATTTGAGACATTTGGATATCCTTCGTCTGAAAGCTTCTTCCAATTTCCAAGTACATCTTGAACATTTTGCTCAATAGATGAATCGCGATTATTCCTATACTCTTTCCAAAATTGAGAGGCGGGTTTAAATTGAACGGGCCCAATGTGAATGGAGTCACTGTCCTTTGGAATATAAAGTCTGCAAGGAAAGAAGTGGGTTGTGGCAACCAGTTCATCAACTGCTTTTTGAAAGACCCGATGTAGTACTCTTGAAAGATACCTTTCATTCAGTTCCAGCTCCCCGCTCAGGAATCGTTTAGAAAACTCTTTTTTGAAAGGCTTAATAATAGTGCTGATATCTACGTTCTGATTTTTATATTTATTGCACCCATATGCTCGGACTATATCGCACAGCGCGAGGTGCGCTTCCCTGCCGCATATCAATGTGCCTCTTCCACTTGGATGGGGAACATCAGCAAATACATCCCATTGATCCAACTCTTTCCAAGCGTCTCTAGACTTCTGAATCGCTGCCTGTATGCGGTTAATTTCATTAACAACAAACAATGCTTTTTCTACTAATGCTTGCATATGCTCTCCGTCGGCCGACATGCATGAGTTAGTGATCCATTCCGCCGAGGCCAAAATCTGGCTTCTCTTGTTATCTTTTTTCGCCAGCAAGTCTGTCCGCAAGCCTGTTTGTTCTTAAATGGGTATAGCGTTTCAGCATCTGTAAGTTTTTGTGGCCGGTAATTTCGGCAATCTCCAGAATGTCTAGGTCGGTGTTTTCAAACAACCTTGATGTGGCCTCATGTCTAAGGTCGTGAAAAGTCAGATCGTTGATCTCTGCCTCTTCTCTTGCTCGCCGCATCGCAATGGTGATGGCGTTTTCACTCATGCCGAAGACTGAGCCTGTGATCCGTCTAGGAATGCCCTTTAGGATGCCAATGGCAGCTGGGGAGAGTGGGGTGGTGCGCTCAGTCATGTTTTTGGTTTCAGCCAGGTATGCCGTTTTCCCTTTCAGATCGATGTTGGCCCAGGTGAGGTTGGCGATCTCGGCGCGACGCATGGCTGTTTCGATGGCGAATTGGACTACTGGCCGGAATTTCTCCCCACATGCTTCCAGAAGGCGCTCTTCTTCGCTCTTCTCGTCTTTGCTCTGAGCTGGTTGGAGTCTTCTTGTGCGACCTCCATTCAACTTGGGCTTCCTGGCCCGCTTCACCGGGTTGCTCAGGCTTTCCATGCCCCAATCCGTGGCGGCCACCTCGAAGAGACGGGAAAGGATAGCCAGATCCAGGCGGATGGTGTTTGGCTTCACGCCTTCGTCTTCGCGTTCCTTGATGAACTCGGCAATGTGTTTGGTGCGGATCGTGGCCATGTAGAGGCTGGCGATCTCGCGCGCTTGTATGGCCTTGGCCCGGCGTGTCTCGTTGGCGACCATTTTTAGGTTGGGGATGTACTCATCAATGAACCGGTCCAGGGCTTCATAGAGCGTCGTGCTTTCAGCTTCCTTGCGGGAGACGAACACGCCGCGATCCATTTCATTTTCAATGTCGCGTGCCCACTGCTCGGCGTCGATCTTCCGCTCGAAGGTGTTGCTTTGTACGGGGTAGCCTTTGCGCCTGATTTTGGCTTGCCATTGGTGTTTGCCTCGCTTGCTGATCGTAGCCATTAACTGGTCGCCTCAAGGTGGGGAAGCGCGCGGAGCAGCCAGCCAGGAGTGTCCTCATTCGTAAGGGTGATTTCCCCCATCTCGACGGTTGCAACTGTCCTATCCTGTCGTCTGGAATTGTCGATGATGACCGCTCGATCCACAGTCGAAAGAGCCTTCTCCAAGTTCTCCATGCTGCGACCATACCGGCGAATCACGTCCTCGTCCGGAACGTGATGCCCGCCCAAGGCCACTCTCTGTTTGATGCGGTGTATGGAATCCTGGGGAGATTCAAGGGCAATGTACAGCAACTCCACCTTAAATGAGTTTTCCTTGGCGAGTTGCATGAGTTTGAAATCAAAATTGGAGGTCATCGTGGATTCCTTGGCGAAGGAAGTGTTCTCGGCAATGAAGCGCTTAACTCGTCTTGATGTTTCCTTGCCCGCTGCCATGGGATGAAGATTCTCAACTTTGGCAATCAGGTCCGGGTCAATAACCGGCATGACGTCTCTGAGATTCGTCTTGATCGTGAAGGAACTTTTGCCGGAACCATTGGGGCCGCAGATCATGAGCAGGCGAGGCATTACGAGACCTCCAAAATGCGTTCGATTTTGCCGTCAGGGAACTCTTTGCCGATTTCTCCTTGATCATCACGGTATGTGATCGGGATTCCTTTTTCCAGAATGCCAGATAGAAAGTCGTCTTGAGCGGTATGGGACTGGGTCGCTAGCTCAACAATCCTAGGGAATATGGATTCCTTGACGTCTCGCAACTGATGTGCGCTATGCTTTTGGGGGAGCATATTTAATCCTTGTCGTGGAGATGGAAATTAGCTTTTTGGTCCATAAGATAATCTTCCATTTCTTGTGCTTTACAGAGTTCATACCAGCACTCATTGCAGATTTCATTTTCGTCATCTCGATCCCAGTTCAGCTCGCTCTCAAGGGTGATTCTTTCACAATTCTCACAATAGAAGGCATACTCTTTATGCTGGCACGTGAAACACGTGTTGGTGCCTTGGTCCACGACAAAGGTTTCAAATCCACAAATTGGACATTCAATTAATTCAGTATAAGATTTTTCATCAATGAGCTTTGCCGCAGAATTGCGTTGTTCTTGGATATGCTCCTTGTCAGAAATGATTTTATTCCATGTTGATGTGGAACACAGAGTTTTCACTGAAAGATTGAATTGAGAATCACAGAAATAAGAGATGTAGTTTAATATTCTGAAAAAAAGATATACCTGTTCTGTCTCAATCGAAAATCCGCCATGCGTGACGTCATTTCTACATCGAACAGCAAGTAAGAGATCGCTAGTTGGCTTGTTCTTGTTGCCTTCACCGTAATCTATGTTGAGTTGGCATAACGCATTGAGTCGATTAGCGGCCTGCCCTATGGAAACACTTCGCTTTCGCTTGTCAACGTCCTCATATATCAGCCACTTGTGTTCCATCTGAAGGCGCGCTTTAAAAAATAGTTCAGTAGCTTGCACGAGATTTGAAATGGCGAACTTCCACTGCCGGACATCATCTTGTGCAGCTACAGCTTTTTCCAGTGATTCAGATAAATAGCTTTTAGCATTTTCAAATATGGACAGGTTCATCGACTGTGCCCTCGGTTGTGGTGTGAGGATGTTGCCATAACTGTTCGTTTTTTATTTCTACTCTTATAAGATGAACACTGTCACTGTCCCAAATTTGTCCCAAAAACTCTATCAGACAACAAAAAAAGGGTCTAGCAAGCTGCTAAACCCTTGATTTCGTTGGAGCCAGGAATCGGAATTGAACCGACGACCTACTGATTACGAATCAGTTGCTCTACCAACTGAGCTATCCTGGCGAAACGGGAGTCGATTTTTATACCAGGTGGCGGGGGCGGTCAAGGTAAAAGAGCGGGTAGGGGGCGGCGGGGAGGGGGAAACAATGGGGTGGCTTTTCCTGGAGAGGTTGGTATTGTAGATTCCCTGGAGGCTTTTGCCTTAAATCTAGGGACTGCCTGGGCGGTTCCGTGGACGGGAGACGTAGCGGGTGAGAAAGGGAAGGACCATCGGCAGAGCCGGCTTGATGGGCATGGTGGCCGTTTCCTGGATATCCATTCTGGTCATCGGGGCGGTCTGGTTGTATTCCATGTTCGTCGATTTCAGGGCGGAGACTACCCGGATTCGCGAGGAGCGCTACGCTGAGCGCCGCAGCCTGGTCAAGGGCGAGGTGCAGGAGGCCCTGGAACTGGTCGCCGGGCTCAGGCGGACGGCCGCCGACAACCTCGCGCGGAAGCTCGAATCCAAGATCCGCGACGTCCGGGCCCTGAACGAGGTCCTGGGACGCGACCTGGCCAAGGGGGCCGACGCCACGGTGCTGCGCATCGCCACGGTGCGGCTCATGGCCGCCCTGGACCGCAGCGAGGCCCGGCTTTACGCCATCCGCGGCAACACCATCTATCTTTTTTCCCCCTTCCCGAAATGGGTCAACCGTGAGGACGCCCTGTCCCAGGTGGAGGCCGAGCTCAAGGGCACGGCCAACGGAGAGCGGAAGCTGGCCCTCAAGGTGTCCGACGGCATGAGCCGGTATACCCTCCTGGTCAAGGTCAACGAGTTCGAGGCCCAGGGGCTTCGCGTGGTGGCCGGAGCCTGCCTCGAGATGGCCGAGGAAGCGGTCAAGGAGATGGCCCTGCGGCAGCTGGGCGACATCCGCTACGCCAAGAACGGCACCCTGTTCGGCGGGACCATGGAGGGCGAATCCATTCTCGGCCCGGCCGTCGGGCAGAACATGTGGAACATCACCGACGCCAACGGCGTGAAGATCGTCCAGGAGCTGATCAAGGCGGCCAAGCAGGGGGGCGGGTTCGTCACCTACGTCATGCCGCCGCTGGGCGGGCAGCGCAATGATGCCAAGGTCAGCTACGCCGAACCCATCCCGGACTGGGGCTGGTACATCGGCATCGGGGCCTTCGTGGGCGACATCGAGGGGGTCATCGAGCTCAAACGCAAGCAGCTTGAACAGCACATCCAGGACCGCGCCCTGCTCATCCTGTCCGGCATGGCCCTGCTCAGCCTGCTGGGCCTGTACCTTTCCCGCCGCCTGGCCCGGAATATCGAGGCCAACGTGGCTTCCTTCACCCGTGTATGGGAGCGGGCCACATCGGGCCAGGGCGAGATCGACGTGGCCTCACTCGACTATGCGGAGTTCAAGTCTTTGGCCGAGGCCGCCAACCGTATGGTCGCCGAGCGGCAGGCGACCCAGGAGGCCCTGTCCGAGAGCCTGGAGCGGTTCAGTTCCCTGGTCGCGAACATCCCGGGCGTCATCTACCACAGCGATTTCCGCAACGGCTGGGTCAACCGGTTCGTCAGCGGCACGGCCCTGGACGTGACCGGATATCCGGCCGAGGAGTTCATGGAGGGCGGCGGCCGGACCTTCCAGTCCATCGTCCACCCCGAAGACCGGGAGTGGGTGGAGCGCTCCCTGCGCCAGGGGCTGGAGCACCGCCAGACCTACCTGGCGGACTACCGGATCATCCGCCGCGACGGCGAGGTCCGCTGGATGTCCGAGCGGGGCAGGATCATTCACGGCGATGAGGGCGAACCGGACCGCCTCGACGGCGTCATCTTCGACGTGACCGACCGCAAGCACGCCGAGGAGGAGTACTACAACCACATTCATTTTCTGGAGACCCTCGACCGCGTGGACCGGGCCATGCACAGCGCGACCACCACGGACGGGATGCTCCGGGCCACGGTGGAGGCCATCCGCCTCGCCTTCGGCGCCGACCGGGGGTGGCTGGTCCATCCCTGCGATCCCGAGGCGGACTTCTTCCGCGTCAAGGTGCTGCGGGCCGATTCCGATTACGAAGTGGAAGGCATGGAAGGCATGGAAATGGCCGTGACCGAGAAGACCCGGCGGGATCTCCGGGCGCTGCTCGACGGCCACGTCGCCATGGCCTTCGACCCGTCCACCGGGATGGCCCTGGACGATCTGCTCACCGAGCAATACGGCGTCCGCTCCCAGCTCATGTTCGCCATCCAGCCGAGCGTGGGCGCGCCCTGGGCCCTGGGACTGCATCAGTGCCGCGACGCCCGCGTCTGGACCAACGAGGAGATCCGGCTGTTCACCGAGGTGGGCCGCCGCCTGTCCGATGGGCTCAACGTAACCCTGATCCTGGACGAGCTGACCGAAAGCGAGGAGCGATTCCGGACGTTCTCCGAGCAGACCATGCTCGGCCTGTGCGTCCTGCAGGAGGACAGGGTGACCTTCGCCAACAAGGCCGCGGCGGACATCGTCGAGACCACGGTGGAGGAGCTCATGTCCCTGCCCCCCGGCGGGTTCAGCCGGTACCTGCACCCGGACGACAGCGATTTCGTCATGGCCCAGGCCCGGCGCAAGCAGGCCGGGGAGGGCGACACGGTCCCGGCCTACAACTGGCGGGCGGTGACCGGTACCGGCCGGGTCAAGTGGGTGGAGATCCACTCCCGGAGCACCAAGGTCAACGGCGCGCCGGCCGATCTCGTTTCCCTGGTGGACATCACCGCCCTGAAGCGGGCCGAGGAGGACCTGGAGGCGATCATCGCCGAGCGCACCTCCGCCCTGGCCCTCAAGGCCGAGGAGTTGAAGCGGGCCAACGCGGAGCTGACCCGGCTCGACGACCTCAAGTCCTCCTTCCTGACCACCGTGTCCCACGCCATACGCACTCCGCTGACCTCGGTGCTCGGCTACGCCGCCCTGGCGCACAAGGAGCTGGACCGGTCCTTGAACGGAGCGGGCAACGGCGAGAGCCTGGAGCGGGCTCTGGGCAATCTCGACGTCATGGAGATCGAGGGCAGGCGGCTGAATCTGCTGGTCGACCAGTTCATGGAACTGGCCGACATGGAGGCGGGCGGCGACCTGCGCACCGAGGCGGCTTATCCCGTGGGCGAGACCATCCGCCGGGCCGTGGAGAGCGCCCGGGCCGCCTGCCATGACCGCGCGGGTCTCGATATCGTCCTGGAGATGGCGGACGGCCTGCCCGAACTCAACATCCTGCCGGAGCACCTGGAGCGGGTACTCGGACACCTGTTGAGCAACGCCTGCAATTTCACCAGCGACGGGAACATCACCGTGCGCGTGACCAGCCCGGACGGCAAGGGGCTGGAATTGACCGTGGCCGACACGGGCAAGGGCATCCCCGAGGCGGAACTGGAAGCGATCTTCAAGCCGTTCCACCAGGTGGAGACCGGCGATACCCTGGTGGACGAGATCAAGGGCGCGGGTCTGGGACTGGCCCTGTGCCGCATGGTCGTGGAGAAGCTGGGCGGCCGGGTCTGGGCCCGGTCGGAGAAGGGCAACGGCTCGGTCTTCCACGTGATCCTGCCCGGCGGCCAAGGCTGATTGGTCAGCCGAGCCTCATGACCAGATTGGACCACGGGTCCACGCGCACCTCGGCCCAGGGCGGGACCACGATGGTCGAGGTGTACTCCGTGACGATGGCCGGGCCGGTGAACCGGTTGCCCGGCGCAAGGGCCGCCCGGTCCAGGATGGCGGCGGCCACGGCCGCGCCGTCGAAGACCGCCTGCTGTGTGCCCAGCCGCGCCTCGGCGGCGATTTCCTCCCCGCTCATTGTCCCCGGTTCGGGCGTCTTCCCGTCCGCGATCCCCCGGCTGCGCAGCCGGACGTTGACCACCTCCACGGGTTTGTCCGCGTTGCGGTAGCCGTAGCGCTGTTCGTGCAGGGCCTGGAACCGCTCGGCCATGTCCGGGCCGAAGGGGACCACGATCTCGAAGGACTGGCCGTGGTAGCGCATGTCCAGGAAGCGTTCGTGGACCACCCGCTCGGGCGGCACGCCCTCGGCGGCCAGCTCGTTTTGGCCGTCCCTCTCCAGTTCGGCGAAGGCCGCGTCCATGTCCCGGTCGGTGAATTCGGCGACCGGGCGCATGACCGTGCGCGAGTAGTCCTTGACCACGTCGGCCATGAGCATGCCCGTGGCCGAGAGGATGCCGGGATCGACCGGCACCAGGACTTCGGGCATGCCGAGGAGCCGTGCCAGGTCGGCGCAGTGCAGGCCGCCCGCGCCGCCGAAGGAGAGCAGGGTGAACTCGCGGGGGTCGAAGCCCTTTTCCACGGAGATGACCCGGATGGCCCGCTCCATGTTGGCGTTGGCCACGGCCAGGACGCCTTCGGCCAGCTCGGCGGGCGGCAGGCCCAGCTCTCCGGCCAGCCGCTCGATGCCGTCGCGGGCGCCCTCCGCGTGAAGGGCCATGCCTCCGCCCAGAAACCGCTCGGGCACGATGCGCCCGAGGTAGAGGTTGGCGTCGGTCACGGTGACCCGTTCGCCGCCCCGGCCGTAGCAGATGGGGCCGGGGTCCGCGCCCGCGCTCTCCGGGCCCACGGCCAGGGAGCCGCCGGGGTCCCGGGCGGCGATGGACCCGCCGCCCGCGCCCACGGTGTGGATGTCGATCATGGGCACCTTGACCGGGTAGCCGGAGATGCTCGACTCCATGGTCAGGGGCAGGCCGCCGTCCATGAGGCTGACGTCGGTGCTGGTGCCGCCCATGTCGAAGGTGATCAATTTGTCGAACCCGGCGGCGCGTCCCAGGGCCAGCGCGCCCACAGCGCCCCCGGCCGGGCCGGACAGGATGGTCCGCACGGACTCGCGCATGGCCGTGTCCGCCGAGATGGACCCGCCGTTGGACTGCATGATCCGGAGTCCCGCGCCCTGTCCGTCGCCGGAGCCGATGCCGCGTTGCAGGTCGGTCAGGTAGCGGGTCATGATCGGCGAGACGTAGGCGTTGACCACCGTGGTCGAGGTGCGCTCGAACTCGCGGAATTCGGCCAGGATCTCGCTCGACAGGGACACGGGCAGCCCGAGTTCGCGGAGCAGTGCGCCCATGCGTTGCTCGTGGGCCGGGTCCAGGAAGGAGAAGAGGAAGCAGACGGCCATGGATTGAGCGCCCGAGGCCTGGATTCGTTCCACCACGCGCGCAGCCTCGGCCTCGTCGAACGGGGTCAGGGTCCCGCCCTCGGCGGTGACCCGGCCGGGCACGCCGAAACGCAGGGCGGCGGGCACGATGTGCGGACGGCGCCGGTAGTGCAGGTCGTAGAGAGAGGCGCGGTTCTGGCGGCCGATCTCGATGACGTCGGTGAACCCCTCGTTGGTCACCAGGGCCGTTGGCACGCCCTTGCGTTCCAGGATGGCGTTGGTGGCCACGGTGGAGCCGTGGACCACGGCCAGGTCCGTTTCGCCCAGGCGCGCGCCGGGCAGCCGCTGCGCGAGGATGTGGCGCAGGCCGGCAAGGACCGCCTCGGCCGGATTGCGCGGCGTGGACAGGGTCTTGTACGTGCCGGTGTCCGGGCCGTGGACAAAGGTGAAGTCGGTGAAGGTGCCGCCGGTGTCGACGCCGATGGTGAGCATGGAGCCTCCTGCGAAAAGTGGAGAGGCGAGGATACAGGATTCGGACGCGGTGCGCCAGGACGGGCTCGGGGAGCCGGGTCGGCGTCTGGCCCGGAGCCGTGAAGACCGGCAGGCGGATGCTCCGGTTGACCCCGGCGGGCATGGGCGGATGGATGTCTTTGCCGTCAGGAACGTGTCTCCTTGACGGCTCGCTCCTTCCTCTGCCTCTCGCCTCTTCCTCCGCCCGCCCTGCGGCGAGAGTCGGGACAGGAAGCCCGCTTTGTGCTATCCCGGGAAAAAAGGAGCGGGCGATCCCATGCACTGCGACATCACCTACATCCACCACAGCGCCTTTGTCCTGCGCACGGACAGGCGCGCCTATCTCTTCGACTATCCCGAGAACGAACACCTGCCCGAAGGGGCGGGCGACCTGGTCCGCCGGACCGTGGCCGGGACCGACCTGGCCGTGTTCATCTCCCACGGCCACGCCGACCACCTGAACAACGACCTCGCCTCGGTGACCGGCACGGCCGCCAAGGTCCACTACGTGCTCTCGGACGACGTGGAGGAGCTCCGGCCCGGGGCCGTGCCCGGCAACGGCCAGGTGCTGGCGGTCGAACCGGACGAGGCTTACGGGTTCGGCGGCATGGTCATCGAGACCCTGACGTCCAACGACCTGGGCGTGGCCTTCCTGGTGGAGGACGGGTGCTTCCGTTTCTACTACGGCGGCGACCTGGCCGAATGGGTCTGGCCCGGCGCGTCCCCGGCCGAGGCGGAGTTCACCCGAAACTTCTTCCGCACGGCCATGGAGCGGGTCCGCGACTTCAGGCCGCATGTGGCCTTCGCCAACGCGGACCCGAGGCTGGACAATCTGGCCGGGGGCGAGGCGGCCTGCCGGATCATCGGCGCGCCCGTGTTCGTGCCCATGCACACCTTCGGCGAGACCGCTATCATCGCCGACCTGGCCCGGCGCGCGGCCGGGGGGCCGTCCCGGCTGTTCACCTATGCCCGCATGGGGGATTCGGAGGCATTCTCTTTTTAGTTTACAACTATTTATTCAGCTTGTTACAGGATACAAATATTGCGTCAGTCAACTTTTCCCGGGGGCTTCATGCCGAAACGAGCCACGCTTCTGACCCTGGTCCTGTATCTGTCCTGTCTCCTGGTCGGCCCTTCTGCCGCCTTCGGCGCTTCCCCGGCCGCCGTGGCCGCAATGACCGGCGGTTCCGGCAAGGGCGGCAAGGCCGCTGAGACGGTCATTCCCGCCGACGCCACCCCGAATCAACTGAACGAGATCCTGGCCTCCATGAGCGACCAGCAGGTCCGCCGCCTGCTCATCGAGGAGCTGCGCAAGGACGCGGTCCCTCCGGCGAAGGACGACGGGCCCAAGGGCATGGCCGGAGCCATCGTCCGGGCCAAGCGGTTCGTCCAGAAGGTCCGGGAACGGTTCGCCTATCTCTTTTCCGGCGCGGCCCAGGCCCCGAGGCTGCTGCCCGAGGCCTTCCGCAAGTCCGTGACCGGCGCGGGCGTGCACCCGCCCGGAGAGCTCGGGCTGGGGCTGCTCGCGGTCACGGTCCTGTGGTTTCTGTCCCGCTGGTTCGTGGCCCGGCGGCTGTCCGGGCTGCGCAAGCGCATCGAGGACGTGGACCCGTCCGCGTCCCTGCCGGTCAAGGCGGGGCGGCTCCTGGTCCGGGCGTTCTTCGACGTGTTCGCCGTGGCCTGCGTGGCCTTGGTCACCCTGATCCCGTACCTGCTGATCTTCAACGAGCCCGCCAAGGGCCGCCCGGTCATCTTCGTCTGGCTGGCCGCCATGCTCATTGTTGAGGTGGTCCGGCTGGCCGCGCGCTTCATCCTGGCCCCGGAAATGGGCCCCATCCGGTTCCTGCCGCTTGGCGACAACGCGGCCCGGTATCTGTACAAATGGATCGTGCGCTTGGCCTGGGTGGTGGCCGTGGGCATCCTGGCCAGCTCCCTGGTGAGCATGACCGAGGGCAGCGAACTGGTCTTCCTACTCATCGTGTCCGCGACCGGCTTTGTCGTCGCGGCCATGGTCAGCCTGCTGGCCCTGTGGAACAAGCGGCCGGTGGCCGAGGCCATCCGCCGGGCCGTGCCGCCCCGCAGCCTGCGCTTCCAGCTGGCCGGGACGTGGCACGTGGGCGTCATCGTCTACGCCATGGGCTTCTGGTTCTTCTGGGTGGCCGCCATGCTGGTCTTCGGCAACCACGCCATGCTCACCGGCATCTACACCCTGCTCCTGGTCCCGGCCTACCTGCTGGTGGACTGGGGCTGCCAGCGGCTGGTCGGCTTCGCCGCCGGGCTGGCGGACGCGCCCACGGACGACATGGGCGGGGAGACCGTGGTCGAGGGCGTGCCCAACATCAGCCGGTTCCAGCATTTCCTGTCCGTGGGCTTCCGCGTCCTGGTCCTGGCCGGGGCCGCGTTCCTGCTGCTGCGGATATGGGGCATCGACCTGGCCTTCGGCGAGGCCACGGTCGGCGCGGGCATCGACATCCTGCTGACCCTGGTCCTGGCCTACATCTTCTGGGTGTTCATCTCGAACTACATCGAAAGAAGGCTCAAGGCCAAGGACGAGCCCGCCGAGGAGCACGGCGAGGGCGACGGCGGGGGCGGCCCCGGCGGCGACCGCTTCTCGACCCTGCTCCAGTTGGTCAAGAAATTCATCTTCGCGGCCCTGTCCGTGATCACCGTGCTGATCATCCTCTCGTCGCTCGGCGTGGACATCGGTCCGCTCATCGCGGGCGCGTCGGTCTTCGGCATCGCCATCGGCTTCGGCGCCCAGACCCTGGTCAAGGACATTATCTCCGGCATCTTCTTCCTCATGGACGACGCCTTCCGGGTGGGCGACTACATCATCGTGGGCAGCGCCATGGGCACGGTGGAGGAGATTTCGGTGCGCTCCTTCAAGCTCCGCCACCACCTGGGGCCGCTGTACACCATCCCGTTCGGGTCCATCAAAGAGGTCCAGAACATGACCCGCGACTGGGCGGTCATGAAGCTGCAATATCTGGTGCCGTTCGATACCGACATCAACGAGATCAAGAAGATCATCAAGAAGATCAACAAGGAAATCCGGGCGGTTCCGGAGCTCAACGAGTTCATGCTGTCCGACATCAAGAGCCAGGGCGTCAAGGCCATGGAGCAGTACGGCATGCGCATGCGGGTCAAGTTCATGACCAAGCCGGGCGGCCAGTTCACCCTGCGCAAGTTGGTCCTGGCCAAGATGCGCAAGTACTTCGCCGAGGCGGGCATCGAGTTCGCCAAGCCGCGCGTGTCCGTGCACATCCCCGAGCGGGAGCGCCTGACCCCCGAGGAGGAGGCCCACGTGGCGGCCGCCGCCTCCCAGATCGTGGCCGAGGAACAGTCGGGAAAGAAGAAGAAACACTAGCCGTGCTGGCCGGGGCGGTCGTCCCGGTCTTGCGGCGGGAGCATCATGTCGTTTGACCTGACGTTCGAAACCCGCGACGGATACATCGTCGGCATCGTCACCGGGGTGATCGACACCCCGGAGGAACTGCTGCGCAAAATCAGGACCATGGTCCACAAGGCGCTGGATTCCAACATCAACCGGTTCCTCATGGACGAGCGCGGCCTGGAGCTGCGTCTGGAGGCCCACGACATCATTGAGGTGGCCAACCAGTTGGAAGCCAAGAACATCCAGTCCCTGGGCGGGCGGTCCGCCTGCCTGTGCAACCCCGGCTTCATCGAACAATACCGGGCCTGTGAGACCGCGTACCACAACCGCTCCCTGAGCTACCGGGTGTTCGAGCGCGAAGCGGACGCCGTGGCCTGGCTCATGCGCTGATCGCGCCTTTTCTTGCGGCCGCTTTCGCGTTAGGGTGGCCCATCGCCAACCACACCTCGACCAGGAGCCCATCTTTGACCCTCAAGGACAATCTGCACGCCTTCTTCTACCCCGCCGCCGTAGCCGTCATCGGGGCGTCCTCCACCCCCGGCAAGGTGGGGCACACCGTGGTGACCAACATGCTGTCGGCCGGATACACCGGCAAGCTCCTGCCCGTGAACCCCAAGGGCGGCGAGATCGAGGGGCTCCCCGTGACCACCGACATCAACGACCTGCCGCGCGGCCTGGACCTGGCCGTCATCGCGGTGCCGCCCAAGTACGTGGTGGAGGCCGTGCGCGAACTCGGGATGATCGGGGCCAAGTCGGCCATCGTCATCACCGCCGGGTTCAAGGAGGCGGGCAAGGAGGGATACGACCTCGAGCAGGAGCTCAAGGCCCTCTGCGAGGAATACGGCATCAGCCTGCTCGGGCCCAACTGCCTGGGCATGATCAACGTCGGGGCCGGGGTCAACGCCTCGTTCGCGGCGGGCCAGCCCGGACGCGGCTCCATCGCCTTCTTCTCCCAGTCCGGGGCCCTGTGCGTGGCCATCCTCGACTGGGCGCTGGGCGCGAACATCGGTTTTTCCAAGTTCGTCTCGCTGGGCAACAAGGCGGTCCTGGACGAGGCGGACATGCTCGAATACCTCAACCGGGACGAGGACACCAAGGTCATCCTCGGCTACATCGAGAACGTGGAGCACGGCGAGGCGTTTTTGAAGGAGGCCCGGCGGACCAGCCTGAACAAGCCGGTGATCATGATCAAGGCGGGCACCACGGCGGCCGGGGCCAAGGCGGCCAGCTCGCACACCGGGGCCATCGCCGGGTCGGACCAGAGCTACACCGCCGCCTTCCACCAGTCGGGTGTCATCCGGGTGGGCGACGTGGCCACCCTGTTCAACCTGGCCCAGGCCTTTTCCAGCCAGCCCCTGCCCAAGGGGCCGAACCTGGCCGTGGTCACCAACGCGGGCGGGCCGGGCATCCTGGCCGCCGACGCGGCGGACCGCTCCAAGCTGTCCATGGCCGAGCTCTCCCCCCGGACCATCGAGAAGCTCCAGGAATTTCTCCCCAGCTACGCCGCCTTCTACAACCCGGTGGACATCGTGGCCGACGCGGACGCCAGGCGCTACCGCCAGACCCTGGACGTCATCGGCGAGGACCCCATGGTCCACTCCATCCTGGTCCTGCTCACGCCCACGGCCTCGGTGGAGATCGAAAAGGCCGCCGAGGCGGTCATCCGCACGGCCCAAAAATGGACCAAGCCGGTCTTCGCCTGCTTCATGGGCAAGACCAAGGTGGCCGGGGCCCGCAAGATGCTCATGGACGCGGGCGTGCCGTGCTACGCCTTCCCGGAACCGGCGGTCCATTCCATCGAGACCATGTACCAGTACTACCTGTGGAAGCACCGCCCGGCCCCGGTCTACGCCGAGGTTACGCGGGACATGGACGCGGTGCGCAAGGTCATAGACGACCACCTGCGCCGCCGGCAGGCCGAGGTGGTGGAGTTCGAGGCCCAGCAGATTCTTCGGGCCTACGGCCTGCCCACCCCCAGGACCAGGCTGGCGCGCACCTCGGACGAGGCCGTGGCCGCCGCCGAGGAGATCGGCTACCCCGTGGTTTTGAAGATCGCCTCGCCCGACATCTCGCACAAGACCGACGTGGGCGGGGTTGCGGTCAACCTGGTCAACGCGCGCGAGGTCATGGAGACCTTCAAGGAGATCACGGCCAGGGCGCAGCGCCTGCGCCGCGACGCCTACATCGCGGGCTGCCTGGTCCAGGAGATGGCCCCTCCGGGCGTGCGCGAGGTGATCATCGGGTTCAAGCGGGACGAGCAGTTCGGGCCCATGCTCATGTTCGGCCTGGGCGGGGTCTACGTGGAGATCATGAAGGACATCTCCTTCAAGCTCGCGCCCCTGTCCAAGCAGGACGCTTTCGAGATCGTGCGTGAGATCAAGTCCTACATGCTGCTCAAGGGGCTCAGGGGCGAAAAGCCCGTGAACTTCGCGGCCCTGGAGGAGATCATCATGGTCATGTCCCGGCTGGCCCTGGACCTGCCCGAGGTGCTGGAGGCCGAGTTCAACCCGATCCTGGTCAACAACGAGCGGGCCATGGTCGCCGACGTGCGCATGACCCTGAGCGTCTAGGTCGCGATCACTTCTTCCGGAGTTCGGTGACGGACTCGCCGCCGATGCCCCAGTTGTCGGTGTCCACTTCGTCGATGATCACGAAGGTGGTCTTGGGATTCTTGCCGAGCACCTCGGCCAGCAGGTCGGTCACGCCCTGTATGAGGCGGCGCTTCTGCTCTGCGGTGGCGCTTTCCCTGGTGATGCGGATGTTGACGAACGGCATGGGCTTCTCCCGGTTCCGGTTCAAGGTCGGAGGGGCAGGGCGACGGTCACGGTGGTGCCGCGCTCCTCGGACGAATCCATGTCTATGCGGCCGCCCATGACCTCGACCATGAGCCGGGCCGAATAGGTGCCGAGCCCCGTGCCGGTGCGTTTCCCGGCGGTGGCGTACTTGTCGAAGAAATGGGCGCGCACGGCCTCGGGCACCGGGGCGCGGTTGTGCACGGCCACGGAGAATTCGCCGTCGGCCGCCCCGCGCATGGAAACGGTGTCGCCGAATTCGGACGCCTCGATGCCGTTTTTGACCAGGTTGGCCAGCACCGCGTAGAACAGGTTTTCCTCGACGGACAGGGGCAGGGCGTCCTCGCGGCGGAGCGGCCCGTCCCCGAACGTGACCTCCATGGTCACGCCCTTCTGGCGGGCCAGGTCGGACAGGTCGTCCGCCACCCGCCGGCATACGGACAGGATGTCCACGTCCGCCGGGGCGTATTCGTAGGCCCCGGTCTCCATCTTGTAGAGGTCCAGGGACCGGCTGATCAGATCCATGCCGGTGTTGGCGGCGTGGCGCATGTCCTCGAGCAGTTCCTTCTGTTCCGGGTCCAGGGTGGTGTAGTTTTCCAGGTAGGTGATCCCGCTCAGCACCCCCAGCAGCGGGGTCTTGATGTCGTGGCGGGTGATCTGCTCCACGTCCTCGCGCAGCTTGTCGGCCTGGAGCCGCGAGTGCTCCTTGGCCGCCTCCTGGCGGATCAGGAGCAGGACCACGCCCAGCAGGGCGAAGCTGATGACGAAGGAGCCCACCGTGGCGTAGAGGTTGAACCGCTCCAGTTTCCGCTTGGGGCCGGTCACGTCGAAGACCAGTTCAAACGCCCCGAGGAACTCGTCGCCGCGCATGATCGGCACGAAGGTCTCCACGGTGTCAACGGTCGAGGCCGGGCCAGGGGCCGATTCGTTGCGCATCGCGCCCAGGCGGGCGTAGCGCCTGCCCTTGGACACCCTGTCCGTGAAGATCGGCCCGGACTCGAAGGAATCGATCTCGGCCAAGTCGGTGGAGTAGAGGATTTTCCCGTCGGGCGAGAGCACCCGGACCCTGAGCAGGCCGAAGTCGGTCTCCAGCCGGTAGACGTCGGCCAGGAACCGGGGCGTGTCCAGGACCGCCGGGCCGAGGCGGCTGTGCTTGATGGACGGCGGGATGGTCAGCACGGCCAGCCGCCGGGCCGCGTCCTCGAAGGTGCCGACCATGATCTCGGTGTAGGCGGGGTAGATGACCAAGGCGTTGATCAGGGGCAGGGCCACGGCGCAGAGCACGGCCAGGACCAGGATGCCGAGCAGGGGATAGCCGTGCCTGTCCCGGTTCCGGCGGGTGAGGATCAGCCAGCGCAATCCTCCGGGATGGATGCGGGCGGTGTTGTCCCGGCGTCCGCTGTCGTCCATGGGCCTGAACTCTCCTGGGGTGAAAGTGTACGCTCGTCCCATGCACCATAACAGACGGCGGGCATCCGGCAAAGGGGGCCGCGCGGGTTTTCGGGCCGGGATCAGGCCGAGAGCATCATCCCGGCGATTTCCCGAAGGATTTTCGCGCCGACCATGGCCGTGACCCCGTTCAGGTCCCGGTCCGGGTTGAGCTCCACGATGTCCGCCCCGATGATCGGCGCGTCCACCGCGTGGAGGACGTCCAGCAGCTCGCGCGTGCTCAGGCCGCCCGGTTCATGGTGGGAGACGCCCGGCGCAAAGGCCGGGTCCAGGGCGTCCAGGTCCACGCTGACGTAGACCGGGCCGTCGAAGCAGAGCCTGGGCCATCCGGCCCGGTCCTTCATCTCCAGCCACTCGATGCCGAACTTCTCCCGCTGCTCCCGCTGGTGCCCGTGGGCCGTGCGGATGCCCACCGAGACCAGCCGGGTGCACAATCCCTCCTCCATGATCCGCGCGAACGGGCAGGCGTGGGAGTGCGGGTTGCCCTCGAACTCGTGGTAGCAGTCCGGGTGGGCGTCGAAGTGCAGGATGGCGAAGTCGCCCACGGCCCGCTTCAGCCCCCGGACCAGCGGATAGGTCACGGAGTGGTCGCCGCCCAGGAAGATGGGCCGGACCGCGCCGACTTCGGCGGCGGCCTCCTCGATGACCGAAAACGCCGTGTCCGGGTCGCCCAGGGCGAGCGCGCCCTGGTGGTCGAGGACCGGCCCCAGGTCGAAGCCGGTCTCGGACCACAGGTTGGCCGAGTCGCAGTGCAGCGCCTCGACCAGGGAGAAAGGCCCCCTGGCCGGGCCGCGCAAATAGGACGAGTTGTGGTCCAGGGGAACGCCGATGACGGGAATGCGCCGCATCCGCCGGGCCCCCTAGAGGATGTACCGGGACAGGTCGCGGTTCTCGATGACCTCATCGAGCTGGGCCAAGACGTAGTCGCGGTCGATGACGACCTTGCTGCCGGACTTGTCCGGGGCCTCGTACGAGAGGTTGGCCAGGATCTTCTCCATGATGGTGTAGAGCCTGCGCGCGCCGATGTTCTCGGTCTCCTCGTTGATCTTCTCGGCCGTGGCCGAAATCTCCTCGAGCGCCTCCCTGGTGTAGTCGATGGCCACGCCCTCGGTCTCGAGCAGGGCCTTGTACTGCACGGTTAGGGCGTTCCTGGGCTCGGTCAGGATGCGGTAGAACTCCGCCTTGTGCAGGGAGGCCAGCTCCTCGCGCAGGGGGAAACGGCCCTGCAGCTCGGGGATGAGGTCCGACGGCTTGGCGAAGTGGAACGCGCCCGCCGCGATGAACAGGATGTGGTCCGTCTTGACCATGCCGTACTTGGTGTTGACCACGCTGCCCTCCACGATGGGCAGCAGGTCGCGCTGCACGCCCTCGCGGGACACGTCGGCCCCGCCGGTCTGGTCGTGGCGCGAGGCGATCTTGTCCATCTCGTCGATGAACAGGATGCCCTGCTGCTCCACGCGCTCTCTCGCCAGCTCGTTGACCGCGTCCGGGTCGATGAGCTTGTCGGCCTCCTCGTCGATGAGCACCTGGTAGGCGTCCTTGATCTTCATCTTGCGGGCCTTGCGCTTGCCCGGGAACATGTTGGAAAAGGCGTTCTGCAGGTTGGAGCCCATCTCCTCCATGCCGGGGATGGCCATGATCTCAACGCTCGCCCCGCTCTGGACCGTGACCTCCATCTCCACCTCGCGCTCGTCCAGCTGGCCGGAGCGGAACATCTGGCGGAACTTCTCGCGGGTGCCGTCCTCCTTGGGCGGCTCGATCTTCTCCACCTCGCCGTTCTGGCCGCCCTGGAAAAAGCCCATGGGGCCGCCGGCCTGCGGTTTCTTACCCGGCAAAAGCAGGTCCAGCAGACGCTCCTCGGCGTTCTTCTCCGCCTTGATGCGAACCTTCTCGGTCTCTTCCTTGCGGACCATGTTCACGCCGATCTCCATCAGGTCGCGGATCATGGACTCCACGTCGCGGCCCACGTAGCCCACCTCGGTGAACTTGGTGGCCTCCACCTTGAAGAACGGGCAGTTGGCCAGCCTCGCCAGCCTGCGCGCGATCTCGGTCTTGCCCACGCCCGTGGGGCCCATCAGGATGATGTTCTTGGGCGCGATCTCGTCGCGCAGCTCCGGGTCGAGCTGCTGCCTGCGCCAACGGTTGCGCATGGCGATGGCCACCATCCGCTTGGCCGCTTCCTGGCCGATGATGTATTTGTCCAGTTCCGATACGATTTCACGCGGTGTCAGATTGCTCATGGGGGATGCCTCCGGCGGCCAGAGGGAAAACTTTTGAAAAAGTTTTCCCTCTGGACTCCCTTTCAAAACTTTTTATCGCACGCCTGTCGGCGTGGGGCATTGTCTCATTGATGGGCACGTCCTTGGTGAACGCACCTTCCACGCCGCCAAGTCATCATTTCGTGTTCCTCGTCCCTTCCCGGCGGCGTGGCGCCAAAAAGCTTTGAAGGGAGAGCGCGAGAGGGAAACTTTTTTCAACAAATCCGCAGGACAGCGAATTTGGACCGCGCCCCTTGGGCGCGACCCCGAAGGGGTGAGGGCCATGGACGGCCCGAATCAAAGTTTCCCTGTCGCATCTTCATCATGAACTACTTCGCCTGTGTCTCGATGGTGATGTGGTTGTTGGTGAAGACGCAGATGTCGGCGGCGATTTCCATGGCCTTGCGGGCAATGGTCTCGGCCGGGAGGTCGGTGTTCTGTTGCAGGGCGCGGGCCGCTGCCAGGGCGTAGGAGCCGCCCGAGCCGATGGCGGCCACGCCGTCGTCGGGTTCGATGACGTCGCCGGTGCCCGAGATGATCAGGATGTGTTCGCCGTCGGCGGCCAGCAGCATGGCTTCGAGCTTGCGCAGGTACTTGTCCGTGCGCCAGTCCTTGGCCAGTTCCACGGCGGCCCGGAGCAGGTTGCCGGAATAGGTCTCGAGTTTGGTCTCGAACCGTTCGGACAGGGTGAAGGCGTCGGCGGTGGCCCCGGCGAAGCCGATGACGACCTTGTCCTTGTAGATGCGCCGGACCTTGCGGGCCGTGTGCTTCATGGCCACGCTCTGGCCCAGGGTCACCTGGCCGTCTCCGGCCACGGCCGTGCCGTTTTCGTCCTTGACCGCTACGATGGTCGTTCCTCGAAGATTCATATTCTACCTCGTGTTACTACCAGGTTTGCTTTGTGATCAGTGATATTAATTGGTACTATTCTGAATTCATTGTAAAAAAAAGAGTCGCCAATTGTCAGAGAGAAATCCTTACGAGGGCCTTTTTGTAGCGAATAAATAAACCCTTTTACATAAGGAGTTTTCATATCCATACCACCTGTTGTGTAACATTCAGAAACATGCAATATATTTGTACTATCATTTAAAATTAGTTCTTGCCCAGATGAAAGCAACAATTGTTCAGAAGATGTAGGGGTAAAATTTGCTTCGGTGGCATAGTCGTTTGGATTAATTTTACTGCAAGTATTAAGATTTTCTTTTGCTTGCGACAACTCTTCTCGAACATTTTCGCATTGTTTTAATTCTATATTATACTTACGTGATGCTTCCTCAAGCTCAGCAATTCTATTTTTCAGTGTTTTGACTTCCTCTTTATTCGGGATATCAACAACAACAGGATAAAGCATGAATGATGCAATTAATCCACCAAAAATAGTAAATCCTGCACATATGATCGCTAACATGGATAGCTCAACTTTCTGAGCCGCACGCTTTACATTTTTTCCCATAGAGATATCCACCGATAATAAAGGTTATTGCTGTGCAGGATCATAATGACCTCGTCTACCAATCCTGCCTCGAGCCCCTCCTTGAGGGCAGAAAGCGCGATGCGCGCCGCGTCTTCGACCGGATAGCCGTAGACGCCGCAGGAGATGGCCGGGAAGGCCACGGTTCGGATGTCGTGTTCGTGGGCGAGCCGCAGGCTGTTCCGGTAGGCGTTGGCCAGCAGCCCGGGTTCGTTGTCGTTGCCGCCGCGCCAGATGGGGCCGACGGTGTGGATGATGTGGAGCGCCGGCAGGTCGAAGGCCGGGGTGATGACCGCCTCGCCCGGGGGCAGGGAGCCGATTTCCCGGATGATCTCCCGGCAGGCGGCCTGGAGCCGGTTCGGGCCCGCCGTGCGGTGGATGGCCCCGTCCACGCCGCCGCCCCCGGCCAGCCGGGAGTTGGCCGCGTTGACGATGGCGTCCACGGTGAGCCGGGTGATGTCGCCTTCGCGGACGGAGAGCCGTCCGGGGCCTGCGCTCCATGTTTTCTGCATGACGCTTTGATAGGTAATGCCTGTGCGCGGATTGGCAAGGGGGACGGGGCTCGAAAAACTTCCCGCAACCGTTCGTTCGTGCTAGGATACGGGGCATGAGCAAGTCCGAGACCATACTCCTTGTGGACGACCAGCCCGAGAACATCAGCATCATGATCGAGGCGCTGCATTCGCTCTATACCCTGCTTGCGGCCACCGACGGGGCCACGGCGATTGAGCGCGTGAACGGCGACCCTCGGCCGGACCTCGTCCTGCTGGACGTGATGATGCCGGGCATGACCGGCCACGAGGTCTGCCGCCGGATCAAGGAGAACCCGGCAACGCGGGACATCCCGGTCATCTTCGTGACCTCCCTGGACGCCCCGGACGACGAGGCGCGGGGGCTGCGCATCGGGGCCTCGGACTATATCACCAAGCCCATTAGCCCGCCCGTGGTCCAGGCCAGAGTGCGGACCCATCTCGATCTCAAGAAGGCCAGGGAGCAGTTGCAGAGCCAGAACATGGCCCTGGAGGAGCGGGTCCGGGAGCGGACCGCCGAGGTCATCCAGGCGCAGCGGGAGCGGGTCGAAAGCCTCAAGCACTTCGCCGACGCCATGGCCCACCAGATCCGCAACCCGGTCATGTCCATCGGCGGCATCGCCGGGCTGTTGCTGCGCAAGACCCCGGAGGGCAGCCCCCTGGCGACCTACGCCGAGGCCGTGCGCGAGGACAGCCTGCGGCTGGAGAGCCTGGTCGGGGTGATCAGCGAGTACGTGTCCCTGACCGCCGGGGCGTTCCAGGAGGTCCAGGTCAACGGCCTCGTGGAGGCGGCGCTGGAAAAGGCGAGCGGTTTCGCCAGCTCGTCGGGGCGGGGTCTGGAGGTGGAGAGCGGGTTGCAGCCCGCCATGGTCAAGGTGGACGAGCGCATCGTGATCACGGCCATGGCCGAGATCGTTATCAACGCCATGGAGTTTTCCGGGGAGGGGAACACAAAGCTGACCATCCGCGGCGGGGTGGGCATGTACGGCGACGAGCTGGCCGCGGCCGGGCTGACCGGTCCGGTGCGCCACCGCTACGGCATCCGCATCAGCGACGACGGGCCGGGCATCGACAGGGATATCCTGCCGTACGTGACCGATCCCTTCTACACTACCAAGGCGCAGGGCGCGGGCATGGGGCTGACCAAGGTCAAGCGCGTCATCTGCGACGAGCACGGAGGGACCCTGCTCATCGAATCGCCCGCCGCGTCTTCCGGGAAACGGGACCGGCCGGGAACGTCGGTCACCTTCGACCTGCCCCTGGCCTAGGGGCGCTATTTCTTGACGGCGGGCTTGAGCTCCGCGCCCAATGCGGCCTCCTGGCCCTCGCCCTTCACCTGGGCGATGGCCTCGGCGTAGGCCAGGAACACGTCGTCGCGGTTGATCAGGCCGATGATGTCCGAGGTGTCGGTCTCGGAGACCACCGGAATCTGGCCGTAGTCCGTGTTCACAAAGCGCAACAGGGCCTGGTACAGGTCGTAGTCCGGGCGGACGTAGACCGGGCGCGACATGAGGTCGCGGACCACCACCAGGTCGTGCAGGTCCTCCTCGAACATCCAGTTGCGCACGTTGTGGATGGAGACCATGCCCACGTAGGTGCCGTCCTGGGAGCGCACCGGGAAGTAGAACTGGTCCGAGTGGGCGATGATGTCGGTCAGGGCCTTGAGGGTGGTGCCCTCCTCCAGGACGATGACGTCGCCGGGGTTGTAGAAGTCCGCGACGTGCATCTGCTCCAGGACGTTGATGGTCGCGTCCTCGGCGTGGGCCGGGGAGTCGAACTTGTTTTCCGCCTGGTGCTCGTAGAGCGAGAAGTTGCGGCCGAGCACGATGCACAGGGCCGAGGCGAGCATGAGCGGGGCGAGCAGACCGTAGCCCTGGGTCAGCTCGGTGACCATGATCAGCGGGCCGATGGGGGCGTTGGCCACGCCCGCGAAGAAGGCGGCCATGCCGACCAGGATGTACGCGCCGGGCTGGGTGACGATGTTCGGGAAGAAATGGTGGCCGAGCTTGCCCACCAGGCCGCCGGACATGCCGCCCACGAACAGGGCGGGCGCGAACATGCCGCCGGACATGCCCGAGCCGATGGTCACCGAGGTGGCCACGGTCTTGCCTATGATGATGTAGCACATGCCGAGCGCCGGGATCTGGCCGAGGATGGCCAGCTCCAGCCAGCCGTAGCCGCCGGACAGGATGCCGCCGGTGACCAGGCCCGCGTGGGCGGTGTACGGATAGAGGACGCCGAGCAGCCCCATGGTCAGGCCGCCCAAGCCCATGGACCAGACCAGGCCGATCTTCTCCTTGAGGGGGAAGAAGACGTGGTACTTGATGGTGTAGAAGGTCTTGACGTAGAGCCAGCCCACGGCCGCGCAGACAATGGCGAGCAGGGCGTAGAAGATCAACTCGCGCGGGTCGTGGAAGGAAAATCTCGGGATGCCGAAGATCGGGTCCGTGCCGTAGAAGAAGGTGAAGATGGAGTAGGAGACCACGGAGCTCATGACCGAGGGCAGGATGGCCTCGGACTCGAAGTCCTCGCGGTAGATGACCTCCACGGCGGTCAACGCGCCGCCCAGGGGGGCGCGGAAGATGGCCCCCAGGCCGCCCGCGGCGCCCGCGAGCAGGAGCATGCGCCGTTCCTTGGCGGACATGTCCAGGATCTTGGCCAGCCAGGAGCCGATGCCCGCGCCCATCTGGGTGATGGGGCCCTCGCGGCCGGCCGAGCCGCCCGAGGCGATGGTCAGCACCGAGCACAACCCCTTGATGATGGCCACCCGGGCCCGGATGATGCCGCCCTGGTTGTGGAAGGCGTTGATGGTCGCGTCCGTGCCGTCCGTGCCGCCGTTGATGGTCTCGGGGATGAAGGTCTTGACCAGCCAGCCGGTGAGCAGGGCCGTGCCCGTGGTGAAGGCCGGGATGACCCAGGGCCGGTACACTCCGGCCGGGCCCTCAAACAGTCCTTCGCCCGCCGGGTCCGGGGAGACGATGCCCGCCAGCTGGTGCTGGATGAGGAACTTGCCGCTCTCCACCAGCCAGAAGAAGCCTGCGGCCACGAGGCCGGACAGGGTGCCGACGACCACGCCGATGACCAGCCATCGGAACGAGGTGACCGTGCGGTACGACTTGACGAAATCTTTCCAGTAATTGATCAGTCGGGAGATGGGCATGTGACTAACGGACCTCCGGGCCCTTGCGGAAATCCGGGTGGGTCAGTTTGATGGCCGCTTCGGGCTGGGCGAGAATCTTGCGGCCCAGCTCCACGTCCCTGGCGATGCGGTCCTTGAGTTCTTCCAGGCTGTTGAACTTCTTCTCGTCGCGGATGCGCTGGACGAAGTGGACCCGGATCTGGTCCCCGTAGATGTCGCCGGAAAAGTCGAGCAGATGGGCCTCCACCGACAGCGTCTCGTTGCCGAAGGTCGGGTTGAGGCCGATGTTGGCCACGCCTTCGTACACGGCCCCGTCCACCTCGGCCCAGACGGCGTACACGCCGGGCTTGGGAAAGAGCTCGTCCACCAGCTTGAGGTTGGCCGTGGGGAAGCCGAGCAGCTTGCCGCCACGGTTCATGCCGTGCACCACCTCGCCCTTGACCTGGTAGAACCGGCCGAGCAGGGGGCGCACCGCCCAGACGTGGCCCGCCTGGACCAGGTCGCGGATGCGGGTGGAGGAGACGATGGCGTTGTCGATGGTCACCGGATCGAGCCGGTCCACGGTGAAGCCGTACTTCCTGCCCAGCTCGCACAGGGTCTCGAAATTCCCGGCCCGTCCCTTGCCCAGGTGGTAGTCGTAGCCGATGATCATGTCCTTCACGTTCAGCCCGTCCACCAGGTAGGTCTTGACGAACTCCTCGGGGGAGAGCCTGGCCATGTCCATGGTGAACTCGAGCAGCAGGCAGACCTGCGGCCCGTACTGCGAGAGAAGTTCGATCTTCTGCTCGGTCAGGGTGATGAAGGGCGGTGTGCGGTCACTGCGCAAGACCCGCAGGGGATGCGGATCGAAGGTGACGACCACGCTGATGAGATCCCGGGCCTTGGAGCGCTCGCAAGCCAGCGCGATGAGTTTCTGGTGACCCTTGTGGACTCCGTCGAAGTTGCCGATGGTCACGCATGACCCGGCGATGACGTCCTGGATGTCCTGTATGGTCCGTGCGACGATCATTGTGTAGGGTGTTCCTGTTTGAAAAAAATGCAACCTACGCCAAAACACCCCTGTGCACAAGGGTTGCCTATTTCCCGATTTCGGCGCGGGCCTTGATGGTGTCCTCCAGCGCCTTGACCTGGTCCTTCTGCTCCTGGGTCTGGGCCAGGTCGCGGGCCCGCTGCATGTACTCGCGGGCCTTGTCCAGGCGCATGGAATAGACTCCGGCGTAGGCCAGGTGCAGGTTGCCGCCGAAGGTGTCGCCGGACTCGCCCAGGATCATGCCCAGGTGGTGGTGGACCTCCCAGTCCTCGGGCACCAGTTCGTTGACCTTGCGCATGTTCCGGGCCGCTTCGGCATACTGCTTGGCCTCGGCCTGGAGCCGGGCCAGGTAGAACAGGGCCATGGCGTCGTCCTTGTTCATGATGGCCGCCTTCTGCAACAGCCCCACGGCGCGGTCGGACTGCCCGACCTTGAAATAGAAGATGCCCGCCTCGCGGACCACCAGGGGGTCGTTCTTGGCCAGGGAAAGGGCCTTCTCGAACTCCGCCTGGGCCTCGTCGATGCGCTTCAACCGCTCCAGGGTGATGCCGCGCCCCACGTAGTCCATGGGCGTGTATTCGCTTTTGGCCTTGTCGTCCCAGTAGGCCAGCGCCGTGTTGGCCGGGGACATGCGCGACCGGATGAGCACCTGGACCCGCTTCAGCACGGTGTTGTCGTCGGTGCGCTTGAGAAATTCCTTGGGCATGCGCGCGATGCGGTCGTTGAGATAGGTGATGCGGTCCGCCATGCCGGGGTGGGTGGACAGGTAGCTCGGCATGTTCGAGCTGTTGTCGTACCATTTGTTCTTGAGCATGATCTCGAAGGTCTCGGGCAGCCCCTCGGGGTTGTACCCGGCCTGGACCATGGAATTGAGGCCCACATGGTCGGCCTCGCGCTCGTCCTCCTGGGAGTAGTGCAGCATGGCCGCCGTGGCCACGCCCTGGGAGCCGAGCACCAGGGCCTGGCCCGCCTGGGCCGCGTTGCCCCCGCCGCCGGCCACGCCGAGCAGGAGCCCGGCCAGCATGCCCGCCGTGGACAGCAGGGTGACCTTCTTCTGCTTCTCGATGCGGTTGACCACGTGTCGCTGGGAGACGTGCGCCAACTCATGCGCGATGACCCCGGCCAGTTGCGACTCGGTCTCCACGGATTGGATCAGCCCCGTGAAGATGTAGATATACCCGCCGGGGATGGCGAAGGCGTTGATCAGCGGATTGGCGATGACCGCGCTCTTGACCTGAAACGGCATGGGCCGCTTGCCCGTGACCACCCTGCTCACCACCTTGGCCACGTAGTCGGTGATGTAGGTGTCGCCGACCATGTTCTGCTGGGCGCGGATGATCTGGTCGAAGTCGTGGCCCATCTTGTTTTCGTCACGCAGGGTCAACTTGCCGCCGAATAGGTCGGCGCGCGCGGTCACGGCCGGGGCCAGGACCAGCAACACGGCGGCCAACAGGGCCGGAAATATGGCGAGGGGTGAACGCATGCAGCCATAGTAATCATTTGCCCGCCCAAAGCAACCACCGACCGATAGCTGCACAAGATGAGCAGGATGAAGATGCCTCCGGCGGCCGGGGGAAGGGGGAAAGGGAACCCTTTGAAAAGGGCTTCCCT
>NZ_JBGLYH010000003.1:0-155497 GCF_041414475.1 Pseudodesulfovibrio karagichevae | reverse complement strand
CCATGGCGAAAACGGCAACGGATAGTCTAGACATATTACTTACTCCAATTATTCCGGCTTGATGACCTTACGCGGTTTGCTCCCATCCTGGGGGCCGAGGATGCCGTCCATTTCCATCTGTTCAATGAACCGGGCCGCACGGTTGAATCCGATGCGCAGCCTGCGCTGCAACAGGGAAATGGACGCCTTGCCCTGGGAAAGCACGAACTGTACCGCTTCGTCGTACACCGGGTCGCCCGAGGCCCCGGCTACCCCGCCGGAGCCCGCGTCATTGCCCGCATTGGGGCTCCAGTCGCTGAAATCGAGCTCGAATTCCTGGGGCACGGCGTTTTTCCAGAAATCGACCACATGCGCAATTTCCGTCTCGTCCACGTACGCGCCGTGCATCCGCTTGAGCTTGCCGCCGCTCGGCTTGAAGAGCATGTCGCCCTTGCCCAGCAGCCGCTCCGCGCCCACGGCGTCGAGAATGGTTCGGGAGTCGAACTTGGAGGTCACGAAAAAGGAGATGCGCGTGGGAAAGTTGGCCTTGATCAGGCCGGTGACCACGTCCACGCTGGGCCGCTGGGTGGCCAGGACCAAGTGGATGCCCGCGGCGCGCGCCAGCTGGGCCAACCGCACGATGCACTGCTCCACGTCCTTGGCCGCGGTCATCATCAGGTCGGCGAGCTCGTCGATGATGATGACCAGGTACGGCATGTGCTTCATGTTCTCGAATTCCTCGGGAACATTGTCGCCCATTTCCTCCAGCTTCTTGTTGTATCCCTCGATGTTGCGCACGCCCAGTTGGGCCATCTTCTCGTAGCGGCAGTCCATCTCGAAGACCGCCCATTCCAGGGCGCTCTTGGCCATATTCATGTCCGTGACCACGGGATGAACCAGGTGCGGCAGGTCCGCATACGGGGCCAGCTCAATGCGCTTGGGGTCCACCAGGAGGAGCTTCACGTCCTCGGGTCCGGCCTTGTACAGCAGGGAGAGCAGGAACCCATTGATGCCCACGGACTTGCCCGCGCCGGTGGCGCCGGCCACCAGCAGGTGCGGCATGCGCGCCAGGTCGGCCACCTGGGTGGCCCCCTGGATGTCCTTGCCCAGCGCCAGGGTCAGCGGGGACTTGGACCCGGTGAATTCCTTGGATTCCAGGATTTCGCGCAGATAGACCATCTCCCGCTCGATGTTCGGGATCTCGACGCCAACGCTGTCCTTGCCCGGGATGGGTGCTTCGATGCGCACGGATTCCGCGCGCAGGGCCAGGGCGATGTCGTCGGTCAGTCCCTCGATCTTGGAAACCTTGATGCCGGGCGCCGGCTTGAACTCGAACATGGTCACCACCGGACCGGGCACCACCCGCTGCATCTCGCCCTGGACGTTGAAATCGTTCAGACATTCCTTCAACCGGTCGGCCAGGGGCTGCAACACGGCCGGGGTCTGGGAGGTCTTCTGGGCGGGCGGCGCGGTGAGCAGCGCCGGACTGGGCAAACCGCCCGGCCCCGCCGGAATCTTGGCCGCCGCCGGTTTGGCCGGGGCGGGCTTGGGCTTGGGCTGGGCCGGTCTGGGAGTCTTGACCGGACGGCCATCCTCCCCGGCGTCGAGATCCACGAACTGGAGGCCCATTTCCTCTTCGGCCGGTTCCGGCTCCATCTCCCCGGCCAGGGCCTTGGCCGCGCGGCGCTCGGCCCGCTTTTCGGCCCGTTTCTCGGCCCGGTGCTCGGCCCGCACGACCGCCCCTTCGCGGTAGATACCCCACCAACGGGCCAGCAGCGCCCAGACCGAGGCCCAGGTGAAGCCGATCACGGCCTGCAGGGAGATGATGGTCACGAACAGCCAGAGCAGGAACGTGCCCACGGGCCGCAGGTACGGCATGGTATATTTAGTGATGATGGACCGGCCGAAGAAGCCGGAGCCGATGAGGCCGTAGGCGTCCTCGGGCACGGTGAAAAACCACGGATGCATGGCCCAGGCCTCGAAGGCGACGACCAGGCCGATGATCCCGAGCCAGCGCAGGGGGGATATCTTCAGCCGGGCCACGAACCGGGCCAGACCGAGGTAGAGGAAGTACAGGGGCCAGAACACGGCCCCCATGCCGAACATTTCCACCAGAAAACCGGCGCAATAGGCTCCGGCGTAGCCAACCACGTTCTGGACCTTCCGCCCGGCGGTGACGGCCTGATTGAAGCTCGGATCACCGGGGCTGAAGGAAAGGATGCTTAAAAAAAGAAAAGCGGAGAGAAAGAGAAAGAACAGCCCGATGAACTCGTTGCCGCGTCCTTTCCGCATCTCCGTCTTGACCGTGGTTTTCCGTTGTCTCGCCATTGAGCCTCACTTGATAAAAAAGGTCCTGGGCGGCAACCCGCCCACGACCTTTTTTACGCAATTTACACAAGGTGTTGCAAGTCCGCTTTATTCGCGACCAAGGTACTCTCCGCTCCGGGTGTCCACCTTGATGACGTCGCCTTCGTTGATGAAGAGCGGAACGTTGACCTTCAGGCCGGTTTCCATGGTGGCGGGCTTGGTGGCGTTGGACACGCGGTCGCCCTGGATGCCGGGGTCGGTCTGGGCGACCTTCAGGCTGACGTTGGCGGGCAGGTCCACGCCGATGAGCTCGCCGTTGTACAGGAGCACCTTCACGGTGTCGCCTTCCTTGATGAAGCCGCCCTCCGATCCCACGTTGCCGGCGGGCACGTGCATCTGCTCGTAGGTCTCGAGATCCATGAACACGAAATTCTCGCCTTCCCGGAAGATATACTGCATCTCGGTCACGGCCATGTCCGGCTTTTCGACCTTCTCGCCGGAGCGGAAGGTCTTGTCCAGCACCTGGCCAGTCAGCATCTGGCGCAGCTTGGTGCGCACCATGGCGCCGCCCTTGCCGGGCTTGAAATGCTGGAACTCGATAATCTCGAAGGGCTTGCCGTCAATCTCGATCTTCAGGCCTGTCCTGAAATCCTTGGTTGAAATCATATATTGTCTCCAAATGGTTTCCGGGATTTCCCCGGGTATTTTTCAGTGGAATCAGCCCCGGAGCCGCTGGTACAGCGCCTGGACACCGAGGGCATAACCCAGAATCCCGAATCCGGCAATGACGCCGATGCACCTCTCGCCCATCAGGGACTTCTGGCGCAGGGGCTGGTCCGTGCGCGCCCAGATGTTGCTGATATGCACCTCCACGCAAGGGACGCCGATCCAGGCCAGGCAATCGGCCAAGGCGAGCGAGGTGTGGGTGTAGGCCCCGGCGTTGAAGACCACGCCGTCCACGCCCTCTTCACGGGCCTGTTCCAGCCGGTCGATGAGCGCGCCCTCGGAGTTGGACTGGAAATGCTCCAGCGCGACCTCCGCGCCCTTGCCGCCCATGACTTGGGAGAGGAGCTCGGGCATGTCGTCCATTGTCCTCGAACCGTATATCTCGGGCTGGCGGGTGCCGATGTGGCCGAGATTGGGGCCGTTCATGATCAGAATTTTGAGCTTGTCCATGCGTCTTCCCTTGTGCGCCGGGATAGTGTATTTCCCGCTCTCCTTGACGCGCCCCACGAAAAAAAGAACACTGGGGGCGTTCGAAAACCAATTGCCTAAACGGTACCTCTTTATGAACCGAACCATCGAGTTAGTCAAAACAATATACGAAATCAAGCAGCTTGAGGACTTTGACGAGCCCCAGATCGCCCTTGCGGGCCGGTCCAACGTGGGCAAGTCGTCGCTGGTCAACCGGCTGGCCGGGCGCAAGGCCCTGGCCAAAATCAGCTCCAAGCCCGGCAAGACGCGCAGCCTCAACTACTACCGGGTCCAGCCGGACGGCTACTTCCTGGTGGACCTGCCGGGCTACGGCTACGCCAAGTGCTCCAAACAGGAACGGCTCAAGTGGGCCAAGCTCATCGAGGCCTACATGAAGGACAACAAGCGCCTCAAGGCCGTGGCCGTGCTCCTGGACGCCAGGCTCTCCCCGCAAAAAATCGACCTGGAACTGACCAGCTACGTGCGCGGCCTGGGCATTCCGGTCATTCCCATCCTGACCAAGGCGGACAAGCCCAAACAGCGCGAACTGGCCCAGCTCCAAAAGCAGTGGCAGGACATCCTGCAGCAGGACCGCGCGCCGGTGCTCTTTTCCAGCAAGACCGGCAGGGGCGAGGAAAAGCTGTGGGACAGGCTCGGCGAATACGCCGGGCAGTGATCACGCCCGTCTGGGGATCAATCCCTCGACCGCGGTAAGGATCGCGGTCTTGAAGCCCGGCATGGCCACCCAGGCCAGACGCAGACAGGCCACCCCGCCCATGATCCCGTTGCCGAGCCAGGCCGCCATGATCGGCGGCAGCACGCCCTTTTCCCCGGCGGTCTCCCCGACCACGTGGACCCCGTACTGTACGAAAATGAGGATAAGCGACAGGCCGATATTGGCGTAGACGTTCTCCGAGAAGGTCACCAGCGTCAGGGCCAGCACCGCCATGACCACCATGGAGAAGGCGTAGGCCAGCTTGCCGTGCCAGATGGTCTGCAGCATCTCCACGTTGGAGCCCGATTCCTGGAGCCGTTTTATGGCCTTGGACAGTTCGAGCAGCGGCAATTGCGCGGTGTCGCCCTTGAGCTCCACGGCGGCGTAGGCGCTCAGGTTCTGGCGCACCGACAGGAACTGGGACGTCCGGTCCACGGTGATGAACGTTCGGGTGTCCAGTTCGTGCACGTCCAGAAGCCCCCACCCGTGGTCGTCGATGAGCGCCTTCTTGGCGGTCAGGATGCGGATGAGCTCCTGGTTGTCCGTGGTGAACTCGTAGACCGTGATGTCGCTCGCCCGGCTCTTGCTCGGCTGGGCCTCCTTGGCCAGGACGATGAACGGCCCGTCCCGGAACCACAGGTCGTGGATGGTCAGCGCGTCCAGCTGCTTCTTGCGGACGTCTTCCTTCCAGATGCGGTTGGCCTCCTGCTCGCCGAACACCCCGAGAAACTGGGAGAAAATCAGCTGTCCGGCGCTCCAGACCAGGGCGTAGATGACGAAGAAACGGATGAACCAGGCAAAGGCCACGCCCCCGGCGCGCAGGGCGAGCATCTCCCTGGACCGGTTCAGCACCCCGAGCTGGATGACCATGGCCAGGAGAAAGACCGCCGGCATGAGCTGCGACACGATGAGCGGAATCTTGACGACGAAATAGAACAGGATAGTCTGCGCGCCCAGCCCGGCCCGGATGAAGTCGTCCAGCCGGTCGAAGATGTCGGACAACAGGTACAGACTGGTGCCCACGGTCAGGCAGATGGCCATGAGATAAAGATTCTGCCGGATCAGATACCGGCTCAGGACGCCGATGATCTTCATGCCCCGGCCTCCCTTTTGCGCCCGGGCAGGCGCATGTGCATGAGCCAGTGGACAATGGAGGGCGTGCGCTCGAGGTTGGCGTAGCGCATGCCGAACAGGGCCACGAACACAAACAGGATGTCCGGTGCCCACATGCCGTATTCAGGCGAAATCGTACCCGATTCACCCATGCTCACGCCGATGGAGAACATGGTGTAGTAGACCATGAACAGCCCCATGGCCAGGAGCAGGCCGTACTGCTGCTTCAACCCCCGGAAGACCGAGGCGATGGGGATGGCGAACATGCCCAGGATGAAGCAGCCCAGGGGCAGGGTCAGCCGCTTGTAGAACTCGGTGTCCACCTTGCGGAAGAAGCGCTCGTTCTCATGCGGCACCAGGCTGTGGTCCTTGCGGATGTCCCACAACTGGAAAAACGGCATGTCCTTGGCCTTCTGCTCCACGAAGTTAAAGCCGGTCAACAACTTGCCCAGGTCGAGCTTGATGGAATACTTGCCGAACTTGAGGATGTTCAGTTCGTCGCCGCTCTGCCGGAAGATGCGCCCGTTGTGGAACACCACGTGGATTTCGGCCTGCCGGGGCCTGGAGACGACCTCGGCCTCCGGGGCGACCACAACCACCGAGGTGCCCTTGATGGAGTCGTCGCGGACAAAGGCGAACTTCAGTTCGCCCTTCTCGTTGTCCACCTGGTGGGCGTAGAAGGTGATCCCCGGAAATTCCTTATTGAACACGCCAGGTTGTAGGGCGAACTTCGAGTGGGTCTTGGCGAAGTAATAGAGCTTGGTCTTGAACATGTCCATGCCCCAGGCCAGCCCCCAGAAGGAGATGAAGAAGGCGAACAGCGTGCACAGGGAGCAAAAGAGCACGGGCGCGGGGAGCATGCGGTACAGGCTGACCCCGCTCGCCTTGAGGGCCACCAGTTCGTTGTCCGTGCTCATGCGCAGGAAGGTCAGAAAGACGCTGAGCATGGTGGCGATGGGCGTGATCAGCAGCAGGAAAAAGGGCGTCAGGTAGAAGAACAGCTGCAGGATGTTCAGGAATCCGATGTTCTGGGAAAGGAACAGGGAGCGCAACTGCAGCATCCTGCCCACCAGGATGAGGCCCAGGAGACAGGAGACGGTCAAGCCGAAGAGCTTGAGCAGTTCCAGGAAAAGCTGACGATTGAGAAGTTTCACCGGGAGGAATCAGCCCTTGTTTTCCTTGAAGAAACGCAGAAGGAACTCCATGTCCCTGGGACCGAGGTTGAAGCGGACGCCCGCCTCTTCGATGAGCACGGGGAGTGCCCTCTCGTCTCCATTGTCCCGCATCTCGCAGATCCAGGCCACGGCTTTGCGGGTCAATTCGCTCTGAGGCATTATGGTCGTCATGGATCGCTCCTGGGGTTGAACATGTTTCCAGCGAAAGGGAATACACCAGCTTCCGAGGGGTTGCAAGACGGCATCAGTTGGTCTAGACCCTAGCGTATTGCGCGTCCGAACCCCATTCAGCTCCTGAGGATCATATGGCACCGTGGTATGTTGCGATCATTCTCGGCATTGTCGAAGGCCTGACCGAGTTCCTGCCCATCTCGAGCACCGGCCACCTGATCATCGCCGGGCACCTCCTGGATTTCACCGGCCCCAAGGCCGACACCTTCGAGATCGTCATCCAGCTCGGGGCCATCCTGGCCGTGGTGGTCCTGTACTGGGACCGTTTCGTGGGCCTGATCTTCCCGGACAAGGAGCGCAAGTTCTCGGGCGTGTACGGCCTGTGGCTCCTGTTCCTGACCTCCCTGCCCGCCTCCGTGCTCGGCCTGCTGACCCACCACTACATCAAGGAATACCTCTTCTCGCCCTTCACCGTGGCCGTGGCCCTGGCCGTGGGCGCGGTGCTCATCTTCGCGGTCGAGGCCAAGGACTTCAAAAAGACCACCCTGACCCTGGACGAGATCACCCCCAGGACCGCGTTCGGCATCGGCCTGTTCCAGTGCCTGGCGCTGTGGCCGGGCTTTTCCCGGTCCGCGTCCACCATCATGGGCGGCATGCTCCTGGGCGCCAAGCGCACCGTGGCCGCCGAGTACTCCTTCATTGCGGCCGTGCCCATCATGTTCGCCGCCACGGGCTACGACTTCCTCAAGAACTACACCCTGTTCCAGACAGACGACCTGATCTTCCTGCTCATCGGCTTCGTGGTCTCCTTCATCGCGGCCTGGCTGGCGGTCAAAGGGTTCATCGTTCTGCTCGGACGCCTGACCCTGCGCCCTTTCGCCGTATACCGCATCGTCCTGGCGGCCCTGATTCTCCTGTTTTTGTAATATGTTCCATTTTTCAGACCGAACGGGAAATTTACACTTGCCAAGCCCGGAAAGACGGTCTATAGACTGTCCTCGCTTCGGCGAAACAAACGTGGCGAGGTAGCTCAGTTGGTTAGAGCATGCGGCTCATATCCGCAGAGTCGGAGGTTCAAGTCCTCTCCTCGCTACCACGGTAACTCCTGGAAGTCCTTAAAATCATTACGGTTTTAAGGACTTTCTTTTTGCCTTTTTTCGGGGTTTTGGATCAGTCTTCGCGAACTGGTACAAATTGGTGGTACAAATCGCCAAGCTTGTGCCCTGCGGAGTTCAAGAATTTTGCCCCGAAACGGCCTCCCTCAAAACGTCCTGCGTAGAGGCTCCGTCTACTACTTCCGTTTGGTCGTGCCCGATGACCTGAGGGACGTTTTCAACCGGCGCGAATTCCGCTACTCCCTCCGTACATGCTACCTGCGAGACGCCAAGGCCAAGGCCCGGGCCTTGGCCGCTACCGCATGGGAATACTTCAACAAGGTAAGGTCTGGAACCATGGGACATATCTCCGACGAGGAATTACAACGCCTTCTGATTGGAAGCATGCGGGAACGGCTTGATATTGAGGAGAAAACACGAATCTCGACGAATCGCCACGACTACCCGCCAGAATATCATGATGAAATCATCGGCAAGCTGCAAAAAATCCTCGCACGAGGAGAATACACGATTTCTGAGGGCAGCACGGAAGAATTCATTGAGTGGGCCGGACTGGACGTTGAACCGGAATCCTTCGACTACAAAAAACTTCTCCGGGACGTCCTGAAACGAGACATTGAATTGTGGCGCATCTACCAGCAGCGAGACCAAGGGAATTACCAGTACGAAAAGGACTACTTTCGCGATTTTACAACGCCGCAAGTCCCTGTTCCATCCACTGGTCCAACTGGCCCCCTGCTCTCCGAAGCTTTGGCAGCATTCCTTGAGGGCAATAACCAGTGGAAAGCCACGTCCTACAAGGAATATAAGACGGTTGCCGAGCTTCTCCCGGCGATCCTTGGAGACATGCCTGTGTCTCAAGTCGATCATGAGGCCATGAGGACGTATGTTGCAAAATTGAGAACTCTCCCGAAACGCAACAAAAAGCCTTACAATAAAATGAGTTGGGATCAACGCCTTGCCTGTGACGTTCCCTCGCAAGACCTCGTAACAGATGGGACGATCCAGAACTACATGGTCAACACAGGGACGTTCTTCAACTGGTGTGAAGATCAGGGATATGAAGTGGTTCCCAATGTCACCAGACGGAAGTTCAAGCTCACGAAGACCAAACGGGCCGCAACAGAACCGTTCACACCTGACGACTTGCACACGATTTTCCATTGTCGCCAGTATGTTAACGACAGTTGGCCCAAACCCTATCAGTTCTGGATGCCCATTCTCGGACTCGCCACCGGCGCACGGATCGAGGAGTTAGCCCAGTTGAATCTGGACGATGTGAAATTCCACGAAGACGTCTGGTACATCATGATCACCGACGAAGGCGAAGGACAAGACGCTAAGACGGAATCAAGCATCCGCCCTATTCCGCTGTGGCCGTTCGTGACAGAGGAATTGAAGTTCCCTGAGTATGTTGAACACCTCCGCAGGAAAGGAGAAACACGCCTATTCCCGGACCTGCCCCCGGTCACGATCAAGAACCCCAATGGAGACGACCAGCTCAAATTCGGGAAGAAGGCTAGTGACTGGTTTTCGGCCCGGAAAAGTGAGTGGGGACTCAAGCCGGAAAACCCGAAACGCCGCAAGGTCTTTCACTCCTTCCGCGCCACTCTCGCCAGCATCTGCAAACATATGGGAATCGAAGACCGCATGGCTGAACAGTTTCACGGTCACTCTTCGGGCAAATTCTCCATGACCTACGATTACTATGCGGAGCGGTTCCACGCGAAGGAGCTTTACGAAGCCATCGCAAGCAAGCTGGAATTCCCCGTTGATCTGGAACACCTCAAGAAATCAAAATATTGCAAGTAACTGACTGTGAACATAAATCAACTCTTCAACCAAATGATGAAATCTCATGCATCTGCAAATTCGCATTGAACAGGCACTCTACATCGGCCTTGTTGACTGCACTCTGATCGACCCCGAGCGGAACGTGTATTACTCGGCCTCTCTGGGCGAAACGATCACCCTGAACGAAGACGGGAAGACTTGCTCTGTTGTGAAGAATTAGCCCTAATTCTGGCTGGAAGTGCTGCCCCGGTGCCTCATAGTGGGTACCGGGGTTTCTGATTTTTTATGCGGGGCGGTGCCGGATTTGGTGGTGATTGATTTGCGGAGGGGGAGTCAGGTCGTGACTTCGTTAACGAAGATCGGGCTGATCTTGAAGAGCCAACCGGACATCTAGTCGAGCGGGAGCATGATAGTTGCTTTGGCTCCGCTTGTGTGCTGCACATTGATATCAATGAGCAGGTGGGAAAAGGACTCATCCTTCTTGAGTCGCTTCTGCTGCATCTGGGTATTGATTCCGATTGCCTCACAGATGTGCCTGATGGACACGTACTTTTCCTCACCTTCCAGCACGGCCACCAGAATCGGGGGACCGAAAACCATCACCTCTTCGTGGCGGATCGCCGCTGGGAAGTTGGTCTGCTCGACCGGGAGGCCGTCTTCGCCCAACTTGACGAGCAGTTTGCTGTCACTGATCTGGACGAGGCCGGTTTCACGAATCTTCTGAATGCACCAGAGGTGGAAGTCGGGCGACAGGTACATTGCGTAGGCGATGCCCAGATCGCCGTGGGCGTAGGTGCCGCCACGCTGGTTGCCGCCGCGATAGATTTTCACGAGAGCGGAATTGCCGAAGGCAGGATTCTGCCCTCGGAGCTTTTCTCCAAGGGTGTCAACCAGTCGCTTGGTGTCGGCATTGGCAAGCCAGTTTTTGGGCCGGTTGCGGCTCTCACCACCACACGCCCTCCACATGTTGGTCATGTTGACCATGCCGTCATTCACCTTGATGACGGTGCCTTCGTAGACTCCGTCCTTGCGGATGGCCGGGGCGATCGCTAGTCCTTCAAATTTTGATCCTAAGACGTTTTCGGGACTAGGTGGCGATCTACCATCGCCGTGCTACGAAATCGTTTACGGGGCAATTCTGAGCGAATTTCGAGCATACTGGCGGCAGCCCTGAATCCATTTTTGTGCTGGAATGCTGATCGGGGTTTGTTGTGCTTCTCTGGGAGCAATTTATTATGTAGCTGGGATAATCTGTCTTCTTGTGTGGAAGACATTTTGTACGCTGGGTCTTGTCTGTTTCCTGTTCCCAGAAAAACATTCGAAGACGAACGGTGCGAAGCACCATCGGCACGAAGTGCCGACAACAATCTGCCTTCGTTCACAAAATCACTCCAGAATTCCAAAAGGTATCACAAGCGTCTTTTTTCTTCTTATAATTTATTTATATTTTTCATTTACTTTTTCATTTTATATTCAAGATATTATTCTAGTATAATAAATAACTATTATATAGACGCTTGTGATACCCTCTTTAACGCACCTTAATCGCAGGTTCTTGCTTTCACGATCCGAACATGGTTCCAGTGCCGTTTCACTGTGGCAATCCCAAACCCAGAACGCTCAGCAACTGCCTTTTGAGTCGGCTTTCTGCCTTCCTCTCGGAGGGATTCAATCGCCAGTTCGATCGCTGGGATCGTGCCGCGTTCAACCTCGCGTTTCCGTTGCGCCCCTCTGGCCTTGCCAGCTTTTGCCGGGGAAGACACCTTGTTGAAATTTGCGATCGCGCAATACGCCGAGACTAAATCCCCAGGGTAGAACGAACGGTTACATCCACCAAGTACATCGGTATATCCCAGCAGTGGATTCGGAAACGAGTCCGTCAGCCTCTTTGCCCCTGTAAGCCTTCGAAAATTGTCTTGGCACCGCTCGTACTGATCCCAGTGCGCCGAGGCCTCTACGGGGCGATTCTGGGCGATTTCAAGGGGATGCCGCAAGACAATCTCACCGGCAACTTCACCGCCTCGTGCTTCGACTTCTGCCAGCAGATACACGAAGTACACCTCTCCACCTTCGTGGAGTTTGATGGTCGGCACAGGCACACAGGGCTGAGTCGGTTGGGCCGATTCGTCGTACACGAGAATGAAGGCTCGATGGACAGGGCCGACGTTAGCTTCCAGCATGGTCCCCTCGGCCAGTTCTTCGGCGTCAAAGACCTGCTCAAGGCTGTGCTGTACTGCCAACATGAAATGTTGTTTCACATTGTCGATCATGGGGATTCCTTGAGAAAAGCCCCGGCATGCCGGGTAACATGCCGGGGCTTGTGGAGCTGGTTAGTTGGTCGGAACGTTGCGGATTTTCGCGGCCTCGGTTTTGAGATGCTTGGCATGCTCAGGGTCAAGACGTTCAATGCGTTCCTGCTCGGTGGGATTGATCACAATCCACGGGTTAATGCCTCCAAACGCACTGGAAGTCTTCATGCCCTTTTTGCGCATGACTTCAAAGGCCTTAGCCGGGTCTTGTTTGTAGAGTTGTCCCAATTGAGTCAGGTTCATGTTCTCGGCCTCAACCGTGGCCTTTTGCTCTTTGACTTGGGCCTTTTGGCGTCCAACCTCCATGAGCTTGTCAATGGTCTGGATTTGACCGGAGAGCCTGTTCACGTCTCCCATGGTTGATTTGAGATGAATCCGGGTATCGGCTGCATCCAATTTGACCTTGGAGACTTCAGCAGCGAGTTTGGTGATCATTGCCTTCAGTTCGGCGATTTGGGTTTCCATTTACGACTCCTTAAATATGAGTTTGACCGCCTCTTCGTACATGGCGGATCGGTTTTCGGGGTGTTTGCGCAAGAGCGCGTTCATGAGAGCCTCGACTTTGCCGAGGTCCATTTCATCGGGGACGAGTATCAATCTGAGGATTCCACCCAGCAGAAGGACTCTGCCGGTGTTGATTTGGGTTATGAGGGTTGCCTCATCGTCTGGGAGGTGGGCTTTCAGCGAATTGCGGTGGATATCGACGGGGTCGAAATCATCGATGCTCTGAAAGAAATCACTATCTTTGTGACTTACCTGCCAGACGAATTGAGGGGGACGGAGGTTCTCGTTAATCTCCGTGAATTGCCTTTGCAGCCGCTTCAACGTCTGTGTCGTCTCCGACAACGCGTCCCTCCTTGAGAGCCTGAATATCAGCCTCTAGTTTTTCGATTGCGGCGGTACTTTTGAGCTTCTCCATCATCGAGAACATTTCGCGCAGGACGTAGGTGTATTTGGACCCGTCTTGCACCGGGATTTCGTCATTTCGCATGAGGCGATAGATTTTTCCGACCTCTGCCGCTACGTTGTCCAAAGTGGACAGGTCGGGCCTGTAACGCGTTTTCTTCGTAGTCATATATTGCTCCTGTCGCTGGATCGTGGCTTTACCGGGGTAGGGGGTCGAAATATTTTGGCGACAAGCGATGCCGCTCCTTGATGGCCCTCATTCCACAGGGGGGAGTCAGGTATGATTGTCTGATGGCTCTAGGCTCCTCAGTCGAGCGAACCATGCGGGATGACAACCAAGCTCCAGCCCGATCAGCATGTTTTATTGGATGGGGATCGCTAGTCGTTCGGAATCTTCAACAGTTCGCGAAGTGCTCGTTCAGGGGATGGCACATCGAGACCAGAGAGCTTGGCGATGATCAAATCTTGAAGGTCCATCGGTTTATCGATGGCGAAGCACCGAAGCCCGCTTTCCCAACGCGGCAGCACCACGGTTAGAGCGGCTAACATGAGACGGCTGAACGGTGCGCCGATCTGCTCAGCTATTTTCGCTACTCTGTCGAAGATTTCTGTGGGCAAAGAGATGTGTTTGCTTTTGGTGTCGGTCATTCTTGTTTCTCCTAGAGGTTGATCTGTTGTACTTTCATTCCGAACGCTAAGGCGACCTTGGCACCTCTTGCCGGGTCGCTCTGTGTGATGGAATCGAGCGTGTGTTGGAAATCCATGACGATCAGATTCAGGAGAGCGGATCGAGAGATGCTGTAGGTCTCCGAGAAACCGTCGAGAAACGAAATCGTGTCTGGCCTGAGGACGTATGTCCGTGGCTTGGATTTGTGTTCACTGGTCATGTGAACCTCCTTGCGTATTTATGGGTTAAATATGGTGGGCCAAATGAAGAAGGGCGCAGCCCTCAATGGACTACGCCCTTCCAACCCGGAATCCCGAATCACCCGATCGAGAAAAAGGAGTATCGCGCCTATAATACGTATACAATCGAGCGACGAATTTTTACACGGAGAATTCTTGCCGACTGGAGTTATCCCTGTGCTGGCGTGGCTTTCGAGACGACAAATTTATTTTTTCGAGACGCGATTTTAGCCCACAATCCACACCTTGCTCGACCTCATCACAAGTACCAGCTTCGGACATTGATCGAGGTGAAGGCATTGACGCGCCCCCACTGTATATAACGCACGAGCAACCACTTTTTTTCACGGACTGCAAAAGCAAGAAGCCCTAGAACCATTGCGGCTCTAGGGCTAAAAGAGATTTTGCATTGCAATTTTCAGGCGGTTTCATCCTGAGTCTCGGTCATGTCCAGCGCCTCTCGATATGTCTTTGCGATCATTAACCGCACGACTTCTGATTGCGACGTATTCGGAGACTCAACCTCCACCTTGTCCATGATCTTCTGGAACTGGTATGCTGCCGCTCTGTCCAGCGTCACTTTGAGAGTACGCCCACCCGCTTCCTTGACACTCTCTCGATACTTCTTTTGACGTGCAGCGGCCTTTTGCCTCTGCTCCCGTTTGGTCAGTTTTGCCACACTATTACCTCCGTTACGGATCACGCGCTAATTGACGTTATGCATCACACCATTATCCACGTTACGCATCACACAACTACTAGCGTTACGGATTACGGTCAAGAATACGTTACGGATTACGGTCAACAACGCGTTACGGATTACGCTTGACAAATACTCCAAACAGAGCTTATCAAATTCCCTAACGAACGTAAGCGAATTTGGTAACAGCCAATAAGGACGATTCCCATGAACGGCAACTTCATATCCTACCTCCGAGTCAGCACACAGAAGCAAGGCCGTTCCGGTCTTGGCATTGAGGCTCAACGCGAAGCCGTGAACAACTATCTCAACGGAGGCAACTGGGAGCTTCTTGGAGAGTTTGTGGAAGTCGAATCCGGCAAGAAGGATGACCGCAAGGAGCTTGCCAAAGCTCTTGAACGTTGCAAGCTCACGGGGGCCACTCTCGTTATCGCCAAGCTCGACCGGCTTTCTCGTGACGCACACTTTCTGCTCGGCCTTGAAAAGAGCCGTGTGAGCTTTGTCTGCGTTGATATGCCGGATGCAAACAACTTCACCGTAGGCATCATGGCACTCGTCGCCCAGCAGGAACGCGAGATGATCTCCAAACGGACTAGGGAGGCTCTGGCAGCAGCGAAGGCTCGTGGCGTCAAGCTGGGCTGTCCTAACGGGGCTGCTCACCTTCGACACTACGGCAACGAGCTTGGAGTGAGGGCGATCAAAGAAAATGCCGATGCACGAGCCGAGTCATTGAGAGCGACCGTGGAGGACATCCAGAGAAATGGCGTTGTGTCCTTCACCGGGATCGCGAAGGAACTGAACTCTCAGAAGATCAAGACCGCCCGTGGCGGCAAGTGGCACCCTTCCAGCGTGAAGAGATTACTGGAGCGGTTGATATAACGGAGCTGTATCCAAAGCAAAGGCCTTGGTGGACATGTAATCGTGTCCACCAAGGCTTTGTCGTTATATAACGCGCTACAATTTATTCTTCAACAACTGCATACTTGATTGCCGCCTCATCAACTTGGATTACACTGATCTTTGTTGACTTGAACCGAATGAATTTTGCGCCTATTGGGTATGTCAAATTCTGGTAGTAAGCTGGGCGAGCCATATCATCTGGTGTGTACTCCCTATAGAGGAAGTTTATCGAATCAGATGACATACCGGTATAAACGATTTCGTAATTTATGAAACCCGATGTCGTATCAATTTCTTTCTTCGTTTCTTTGGCAAAAGTCGTATTGACAGGCATTATTCCTATCTTTCCGTCGCCAACAGCCACTCCAGTATTGTAAATAAACGCACTGCCACCATGATAGTGTCCATCTTCGCCAACAGGTATAAGAAGCTGATTGTTCCATGTAGACTGGAGCAAAGTAAACGTCCTCATCTTATCATCTGTCACCATCCCGACTATGGGAATCGGCACACCCTCTTTCCCCTTAAGAAAAGTATACTGATTAAATGTAATTGAAAAGTCATACGAGGGCACTAAAGAGTTCGTCTGAATGGTCTTCTCGTAGTAGTCTTTCACTCTAACTATGGCTTCGCCGACATTTGCTGTTATCGACTTATTTAGTTCGTAATTCTTGATGAACACATGATTTTGTTTTGAATGATCTGAAACAACTGGGTCCATAGGAAACGTCTTTGGAGCGCATCCGTATACAGACAGAAACATAGCAATTAGCACAAGTAACTGATAAACAAGCCGAGGCATACAGACTCCTTTAAATAGACATTTAACTAGTATATTTATAAATAAATGTAACAGATGGACACGGAGCATAAATCGCAATTAATAGTTCGCTCCACGGCCACCAATTGCAACAGCATCTACGATGCCATAGTTAAGTTTGCATCAAATATTTCGCGTGCCCTTGCAGCGTGGATATCGCGAACAACCCCAAAATTTACCGTAACGCCCTGAACGTTGCCGCATTGAGGAACCACAACGCGGGCAGGTGGGGGCACTCGATGCGACAACTGTTCGTGGTGGCGTAGGTGCTGTGGCCTGGGATATTTGGGAAGATAGCGGCGTGAAGCTGATCGGTGGTGTCATCATCAGCGAGACGGTTGATGTCGGAATCGAAGCACCCAACTCGTGCAGGTCTTGTTCGGCTTGGGCGCGAACAAGAAGAGCGTCGGTCAGCGCCTTGTCGCTTCTGGCCTTGGTGGGCAATGCGTCTAGCCGGGCCTTGGCGTTTCGCAGGGCCCCCAGCCCGTTGCGAATCGTGGATTCCAGCTTCGCCTTTTCTGCCGCGAACCGTCCGCGTATCGCCCTTTGGTCGGCAACATCCTGAGCGTTCGGCGTCCGGTCATACTTAAACCGGGACTCATGTCCCCGCCGCCATGCCAGCAGCTTGCCGGTCATCACGTCACCGAACCCCGGCACTCGCAGCACGGCGGAACGGTTCACATCGGCGGCAGTCTCGATTCCGAAGGATATCAGCGTGGCCGTTTTCGCCGGACCGATACCGGAGATATTCGCGCGTCGGACGGAGAAACGGTCAAGATAGGCCTGTCGCTGGCGTGACTCCCGGTTGGATTTCATCACCATGAGTTCGTGGGCAAGCGCGTCGTCATGACCTTTGTAGGCGCGGATTGCGGCATCCAAATCGCCGCGCACCTTCACAACCTCAGTCATGCCGTTACGCTTAACAAAGGCATTCAACTCGCGCTGTACCCTGTTATCGGCATTCTTGAAGGCCTGTTGAAACGGGCCGGGGTCAACTTCACGGTTGGAGAAGATGAGCCACCCCCAGATTGCCAGCCCGATCCACACAAACCACGCCGGGGCGACGGAGATGAAACCAGTGACTGCGCCGCCCATCATCAACAAGCCCATGAAAGCACGCCCGCGCTTTCCGTTCCTAGCTTCGCTCAGTGCATTGCTGGCACCGCGCGGCGTAGCCGCAGCGGGAAGCAAGTCCGCGACCGTTGGGAAGCGAAATGCCAGAATCTCACGGATAGCCTGTTCTGTGCCCTGCGCATCAGTCGGGATATTCGTTTCCACGGCGGTCAGGTCCGGGAACATATCAAAGCAGCTGTTGGCGGTCAGCTTACACCAGATACACCCACCGGCGGCGCTGGGATAGTAGTGTGTCTTGACCTTGCTACAGTGGTTCAGTGAGCCTTTCAGAGCATTGAGGGCATGGATCCAGTCCTGCGCTCTCGGGCGCGCGTCCGGTGCCAGTCCGAATGCGTTCTCGAATGCACGGGAGACAGCATCAGGAAACATGTCGAGTGTCAGCGCACCGGGTGGCGGCGTTGTCTGTGTTGCCGCCTGCCGGATGAGCGAAAAGGCAAATCGGTTCTGGGCGATGGCTTCACCCATGGAAATGTCCGGCCCATTGTAGCACCCAGCGTAGGGGTGACGGCCCATGAAAAGAAGGTGGAAGATCGCAACCGCCAGCCCGAAATTGTCGTGCTCTATGGTGCGCTCTACGTTTTCGAAGCGAATTCCGTGCAGTTCTGGCGGAGTGAATTCAGGAACGCCAACAACACAAGGGTAGGTCTTACCATTTCGCCGAAACTGAAAGCTGTCGGCATCAATGAGGGCAACTGTGGCGTCCTGCGCCACAAGCACGCCGGAATGGTTCAAATCGCCGATGACACATCCCGTCTGGTGCACCTTTCCAACGGCGCGCGCGACGTTCAATGCAGCATGGACGAGAAACCGATAATCCGACTTCGGGAAATGATGCTGGCGGGATTTCGGGCTGTAGAGTTCATGTAGCTCACGGTGTGTTGGCACCAGCCGCATAGCGAACCCAAGGAATTCACCAGTCGTCGATGTTGCCACCTCCACAGGATACGCTACCAGAGTCGTCGCTTGACCAAGCCCCTCGGCGACCATGGCCCGTATTTTACCCTCGCGGCTGTCTCGCTTGTTCGGCTTGTAAAGCTTGACCGCCAGATCAGACTTCTCACTCAGGCGAAAGACGTCACCTTCGTTTCCACCTCCCAGCCTTTCTCCAACAGTGAACCGTGCCTTTCCTATGACTACGCTCGGCACGGTTAGCCCCCGGATATTAGGATGAGCGTCTTGTCATCATCCGTGCGTTCGCAGACCGATGAACCGGCGAGATATGTGGCGAGCTTTGCCGATAGTTCGACAAGGCGGCCCTCACCCGATGCGGCATCCACCGGTCGAAACATGGGGTCGAAGAACCGGGCGTGCGCACTCTGTTCCAGATGCGACAACGCCAGATCGCCGACACCATCGGAGAACAGTGCGAATGCATCGTGTTTGCGTGGGTGGCGGGTGATGTTCAGGCGCGGTTCGGGATCATCGGTCAAAAAGTAGGTGGTGGACGCATATTCGCCGTTCTCGGGCCAACACAGCGCCTCCCATTCGGTGTCTTTCCGACCGACAACGGCGCTATCGCCGATGTGGAGCGTTACAGCCTCATTCGGCGTGACAACGATTGCCGCCAACGTCGCGGCGAATTGCCGGGGTGTAGATTCTCGCCGGGTAGCTATTGCCGATATTCGATCCCGCAGTTCATCAATCCAATCCGCCAATACTTCATTGGACGGCATGTCTGGATTGACGCGAACCCATTCTCGGAATCGAACCGAAAGGAAGCGGCAAGTAAGCCATGCGCCGTATGCACCAAATTTGGCGCTGCCTGCGCCATCCGAAACAACAGCAAAAATACCGCCGTTTTCGAATGCGGCAACAGTGTAGGCATCTTGCAGCCTGCCATTATTCTGAATGTGCGACGTTCCGATTACGGACGCGGACGCCCACCGCCAAGCCACAATTTCACTCTGCAACAGCCCAGCCGTTCGGGGCGGCTGGGTTTTCGAGTGGGACGGCATCACCAGGGTTGGACTGAGAGACAGCGCTTAGGGAGCTGGACAGCCACTGGAATAGCTCCTTGAAGGCCAACCCTTTCAGCTTGAGCGGCTGGCGTGTGGCGATCTGTCCAAGAACGTTCATATCCGCCTGGTCCACCCCTACAGCATAAAACATGAATTCCTTGCTCTCTTCGCCTTGGTGCACCCGTCGCTTAGCCTCTTCCCAACTATCGGTCGGGGCACCATCGGTAATAAGGAACACCCACGGGCGGTAATATTTAACACCATTCTCGCGGTAGCGATCTTTACGCTGACGGAGCATGGTGAGCCCAGTCACAATCGCTTCGCCCATCGGCGTCGCATTGTCCGCCACCAGTATTTCGGGATAGAAGTGATCCACTGTAGCGAAGTCGGATTTGACCTCAACTGGCCCAAAAGTGACCACAGCTAATTCCACGCGTTTTGCGGCCACGGTGTCGTTCATGAGTTCTTGGCGCAAAGTAGCTAACCCTTCATTTAATTCCGAAATTGGCTTGCCGCTCATGGAATAGGATGTATCTAATAGGAGTATTACAGGGCATCTCTGCTCTGGGTTTTCCGCGAATTCCGCATCGCTGAATGGTTGTTGATCAAATTCACTCATGGAAATGACGCCCCCTTCACCCAGTTAATTTTAGTTTTGTGTTGCAGTGTCAATTTTACAGTAATTTTAGACGTTCCTTTTTAGTGTGCCCTTTGTCGCTACTCTCGTCAATCGTAACCGTCCGGAGAAATAACCTTTCCTTACATTTTCTGTTTTCTCCTGTTTGCCAGACGCTTCATCAGAACACTGATACCTTCCGGGGCGATATTTTCAGGTTCAGGAGATCAGGAACCAGATTGAGAACGGCGAGGAGAAAAGGGGCTGGCCGAGGAGTACGGGATCAGCCGCCAGCCCTTGTATCGGGTGATGAAGCTGTGACAGCATCTGCCTGACACGAATTAAGGCCTTGGTGGACAGAGCATCCATCAAGGTCTTTTTTGATGCCAAATGGACACACATGACCGCTCATGACTTTGTCGAGTTGAGGCATACCCTAGATGGACGGAGCTTGCTTATAAGGTGGGGGCCACGCATCTGGTAAAGGAATCAAAATATTGATAAGGGAGTTGAAAACATCATGTAATAGGGGGCGATAGTGGAGAAAGAGCCACAACGCACAATCAGAGAAGTCATGGTTGAAGGGGATCGAGGGAACCTGTTGCGCGTTGAAGACCTCCAGGCCATGTCTCCCTACGAGTGGGGAATACTTCGGGACAGCATATCTAACCGGCATACTGGCGGTGAAGGCATATCGATGTTGTGCATGAAGTGTAAACACCCAGTATACATCCGGGCTTACAACTCTTTTGGGATGACTCTTCCCGGCTTTGTGCATTTCGATGGAAGCCCGACTTGGTGTCAATGGTATCAGGGAAAAAACAGAACCCCAGACAGCCTAAAGGCACAACAGTATAACGGCCAACAAGAGTCTCCAGAACATGAGATGTTATGCGACAAGATTGGAGAGCTTGCAGCACTGGACAAACGGTACATTCGACATGCTATCAACAAATATCATAAACCAAAGCATAATGAAAACGCCAGAAAGCCAGACGTATATGTTGAATGGGAAGAATATGGGCCATTCGTAATCGAGCTACAGTTGTCCAGCACATTCCAGACAGAGATATCTGGAAGATGCACGTACTATTCAAAAGAGAGAATACCTCTCATATGGGTTTTGCATAATATACATGAATATGTCAGCATTCCACAATCTGTTAAAGACGTCGTTAGACGACACCGAAATAATGCTTTTGTGATCGACAGAGACTCCATACGAGGATCATACGACAAAAATACGCTGGTATTTAAGCGATATCTGCTAAGCGGGGATTCTTTTGACTCCCCGGAACTTGTTACAATTGATTCACTGACAGTACCAGAGAAGCAAACACTTCCCTACCACGAAGACCATTTAGCTCCAGCACTGAGAGCCAAAATCGACGACCGCCGATTGCCTTTCTTCACTTTTTTCAAGCAATGGAAAAAGAAATCGACACACCCGAAAGACATCAAGCGCATTCTGGATACACTCAAGGAACAAGTACCAGAAGACTTCATTTTCATGATCGCTGCTACTTTCTCAATCGTAGCAACGCTTTCGACAGGTATTGACAAGAATTATGCATCGAACGATCCCAATGTACGAGCCATGCTCAACAGCTACTTCAACGGGAACCGACTAGCTCGATATGCAGACATGATGGAGTTCATCCTTGGGCGAGTCAAACCAACTTCAAGCACCTGTCCCGACATAACCACTCATGCAGTAAACAGGAATATCGCTCTGAGGAAAGATGACACTGAACAAGTCGGCATTGAAAGCAAAGAATGGAAGGCAATGGAGTGGTTGCTTCCAGAGGTCTTCGACGAGTGCGAGCGAGAACTGCTACGATTTACAGAACAACTTCCCTGCTGGGTGCAGGAGTAACAGCAATACACAGTCATATGTAAAACAAACAATATTGACTGGCTAAACAATGAACAAATGAAAACTCTAAATAGAAGAGAACACCCCACGCATCAGTTCTTCATGGAGCCGTTCTTTTTCAGGGGCATACCACGTTAACAGCTTGTCCAATAATTTTGTCCTCAATTCAGAACGACTATCGCAAAATCTTTCGAGAGATGTGATTTCTGTGATACCACGATCAACCCATCTACGATAGTAATCTTGTTCTTCCTTCACATCTGGAAAATGCTTGGCTAGGAATTCTTCATCAGCCCAAGTCAATGGTGATTTGGAAAGGATTGGCCTATGCAGTTCCTCTGCACCTGCCTTAAAATACCTTGTCTTGTCTCCCCCGCATAATATGAATTCGATCTCAGCAGAAGCATCAGTGTTCAACAACTCTGCCAGATACTCTTTTGTCCAGAACGGGCATCTTGCGTGCCGTCGAAAGTAACCAAGAGCATAACTTCCCACAGCCCTCATGCTCGACCCAACAAAAAGGCATCTCTCATGCAACATGACGGAAAAAACTCCAGGGCGTGTCAATTGTAGTCGGTATTCATTGGTCCATTGCCCACTTTTCAACAGGACTGTGTCGGCTTCGAATTCCTTTACCCCAACCGTGTACATTTCAAACGGGCCGAAATCCATACTGCACCTCATTTTGGAATTTGCTGGATCATCAGCAATATTTGCAGGCTTGTCCAGCTATCACAAAATATCACTACGCATCCCCTTGACCACTGCTCCAAGTTAGGGCTACAAAATCGAAAAGGTTGACGGAGAGAGCGACCTCGACAAACCATTGAAATTGTTCTCTTAAATTAACTGCGAATCGACTTCCGAGACCCCGGAGAGACGCTCTCCTCTCCTCGCTACCACGAATGAAACGGAAGCCCGTGAAATCAGATTGATTCCACGGGCTTCTTCTTGTCTTTTTCAATCTCCATCAACCGTCGTCTGACTGCGGCGCGATGCCCCCTGTCTTGTTTACCCAGAAAGGATCAGAACCTGTCGAACCCGTCGCCTTCGCCCCCGGCGTGCAGGGCGGGGGTCGCCTTGCGCACGGTCACCCGGGAAGCCGGGCCCGATCCGCTGCCGTCGATGGTGAAGTAGGCCACCGTGCTCTTGAGGTGCTCGGCCTGGCTTGCCAGCTCCTCCGAGGTGGACGACATCTCCTCCGAGGCCGAGGCGATCTGTTGGATGACCTGGTCCAGTTGATGAATGGCGGTGTTGACGCCTTGCGCCCCGGCCTGCTGCTCGTTGCTTGCGGCCGTGATTTCCTGGATGAGTTCCGCGGTATGCTTGATGTCCGGAACCATCTTGCCCAGCATCTCGCCCGCCTCCTCGGCCACCTGGACGCTCGTTGCGGACAGATCGCTGATCTCCGCGGCGGCGATGCCGGAGCGTTCCGCCAGCTTCCTGACCTCCGCCGCGACAACGGCGAAGCCCTTGCCGTGCTCGCCCGCCCGGGCCGCTTCGATGGCCACATTCAGGGCCAGGAGGTTGGTCTGCCGGGCGATTTCCTCGATGACCGAAATCTTGTCGGCGATCTCGCGCATGGCCTCCACGGTCTGGGCGACCGACTTGCCGCCCCGTTCCGCGTCGACTGCCGAACGCTGGGCAATTTGCTCGGTTTCGCGGGCATTCTCGGCGCTCTGGCTGATGTTGCTGACCATCTGCTCCATGGACGAAGCGATCTCCTCGACATTGGCCGCCTGCTCGGTGGCCGCCTGGGCCAGGCTCTCGGCCGTGGCCGACAGCTCCACTGCACCGGAGGCCACACCGTCGACCGTGGATCAGACATCGCTGACCACGCCCCGTAGCGTTGTGCCCATTTCCGACAGATCCTTTGCAAGAACGGCAACTTCGTCCTTGCCGGACACGGAGATGGAAGCCGTCAGATCGCCACCGGCGACCTGTCGCGTGAAGGTGCCGCTTCGGACGATGGGATCGGTCATGGACTTGGCGATCCGCCAGCCGCCCAGGGCGAACAGGACCGCGATGACGAGCCCGATGACGGCGGTGTTGAGGACGGCCGCGTTGGACGCGCTCATGATCTCCTTGCGCTCGATGAGCGCCACGTACTTCCAGCCGGAGTCCGGGGAGACATAGACGCTGCCGAACATGGTCACCCCGCCGATGTCGAGGCCTTCGACCAGGCCCTCCTTTGTTTCGTTCAAGGTCGAATAAGCCCCACCCAGCTCACCCATCTTCTTGAAAACGAAGTCCTTGTGCCTGGGGTCTGCCAGAACGGTTCCGTCGTTCTGGACGATCATCATGTAACCGGACTTGCCGATCTTGATGTTGGCCGCGATTTCCGTGAGCTTTGCCAGAGACATATCCACGGCGGCAATGCCCACGAGCTTTCCGGAACCGTCGTGTACCTTGGCAACGACGCCGATGTTCGGCACTCCTTGGGTGGTAATATAGGCGCTGAGCAGCGTCACTTCCGTGGCCGACTGCTTTCCCTGTACATACCAGGGTCTCTTTCTGGGATCATACTTGTTGCCCATGTTCTCGCTGGGGGACTGGGTATAGCCGCCATCCTCGAGTCCGGCATAGACATAGGCGAAATCCGGATGGGCCTTCATCAGACGTTCAAAAGTATCGAATGCGGAACGCTCCTTGGCGCTCATTCCATCATGCAGGACGGGATTGTCCCCGGCCGGGAGGTCGAAATAACGGGTCCATTCCCCCATTCCCCCGGTCAGGACGGGCAGGGACGCGACGTATTTCGAGATCTCGGCAGGCCCCTTCAGCATCTGCGCGACAAAGCCGTTCACAACGCGCAATTCCTCCTGCGATGACATCCTGAACTGCTCCGAAACGGTGCCGCTGACCTGCAGGGAAACCACGCTGGAAATGACAACTACGGACACAAAAACAGGAACGATGATCGATAAAACGAACTTGGTCCGAATCTTCATGGCAACTCCCCCCCGAAATGACATTTGATCAGATAATAACCTGTACCGCCCGGCAAGCTATTATATTATCCTTTTCCAAACAATATTCGGCAGAGCCGGCAACGGCTCCTCGCGGTTCCTGCCTTCGACTCCATGAAGCCCGCACTCCCCGCTTCCTCCCGGATGATAAAGAAAATTCTTGAAGGCTGCCTCGGACCACCCAAAAAAGCCCGCACGGTGAACCGTGCGGGCTTTTTTGGGTTGATGCAGTGCTAGACCGTGAATTTAGTTACCCAGAAATCATGCAGGTTACAGAAACTCGTGGCGTAGTATTCGCCCTTGGGCGGGAGGTCATACGTGGATACCGGCTTGTCCTTGGGCGTGAAAACCTGGGCTCCGATGACCTTGCCGTCCGCACCAACTACCGTGTGCCGGACGATGAAATGGTCCTCGCTCATGGGGTGCTTGGTCTGCACGGTGAGCTTCCCGTCCGCCATGCTCACCTGGGGCAGGTGTATCGGGGCTTTTTTCGCCCACTGGCCGGGATCGTCGGCCGTGTAGACGATGTTCGAAGGAAACGGGCCGGTTTCGGCCAAGGCCTTGCGCACGCCAAGGGAAAGCCCGGCCGCCAGGGCCAGGGCCGATTTGATGAAAACGCGTCTGTTCGTCATGATGCCTCCATGTGGAAATGATTATTGTCCCCACCTTAACAGCATCCGGCCGACATGCAAGCCATTCTCCGGGGAAAAATGGATTCTCCCTCCTTTTTATGAACATTGTCGGCCAACCGTCACCGACTCTCGCCGGACGGAAAAGGTCCCTGAACTCTTCGTGATTCCAGGGACTCCCGTTCACCTATTTGGGAAGGCCGAGGCGGCCCCGGACCGCGCCGCACCGCAGCATCAGCCGACAAACGCGAGATAGACGTGCTCGTAGGCCATGTCTGCAGCCACGAGGAAGAGCATGGCCCCCATGACGTAATTCAGGTATTTAAAATACCGTGCGTTTTGGATACGCCGGGAGACCAGAGCCCCGATGGCCGCATAGGAGAGGGGCGCTCCCACGCTCAAGGCGCCCAGCGCCAGGGACCACCCCGCCACCGCCGCCCCCCCGATCCCGGCGGCCGGGAACTGGATCGTGGTCACGGGCAGCACCACCATGAACGCCTTGGGGTTGAGCAACTGCATGAACAGGCCGTCCTTGAAGTCCATGGCGGCGACGGGCTTCCCGCTCCTCACCAAATCCACATCCGAGGACACGACCTTCCAGCCGAGGTACAGTATGAAACAGGTTCCGAGCCCGGCGATGACCGGCAGCATGGAGCCGCCGACCACTGCCGTCCCGGCATAGCCCACCAGGGTGAACCAGAAGGCCAGGGCCGTGCCCACGCCAAGGCAGAACGGGACGTGCGCGGACGGACTGCGCTGCATGCCGCAATTGAGGCTGAGGATATTGACCGGACCGGGGGTATACATGACCCCGATACAAAACAGGAAGATGCCGAGCATGGGAACCTACTTGGTGAATTGGATCTGGTACTGGCGGGGCGTGAGGCCGTAGGCGCGCTTGAAATGCCGATTCATGTGGCTGACGTCGAAAAAGCCGAACCGGGCGGCCACGTCCGTGGATGGCGTGCCCTGGGCGAGCTCCTCCCGCACCCTGTTGATCCTGTGGTTGATGACGTACTGGTGCGGGGTGAGCCCGAACTGACTCCGGAACAGGCGAATGAAATGGTATTTGGACAGATGGGCGGCGCGGCTCAGATCGTCTATGGAGAGGTCGTCCCCGATGTTGTCGTGGATGTAGTCCCGGGCCCGGAGCAGGAGCGCGTCCTTGCTGTCGGTCCAGCCGTCCGGTCGGTACAGGCCAATCCGGCTCGTCAGCCGCCGGGCCAGGCCATACAGGCAGGACTCGATCTCGAGCCCGCTGCGGTTCGGGGCCTCCACCAGCCGGGCCGTACGCAGGATGAGCGCGCGCAGGACCGGGTCCGAGAAATTGATCTCCCTGGCGCGATACTCCGCCAGACAGCCATCGGCCGCGCTCCGGGCGAGACCGTTGAACATGACCGGGTCGAGATACAGCATGGTGTATTTCAGTGCGGTTTCATCCCCGGGATTGCCGTTGTGCGCCTCGTCCGGGTTGAACAGGATGATGTCGCCGGGCGAACTGCGGAACCGCTCCCCCTTGCAGGAGAACTCCTGCAAGCCGTCCAGGGTCACGCCCATGGCCACTTCCTCGTGGGCGTGCCTGCCGTAGGCGAAATCCGACATGACCGCGTTGAGCACGGTCACGCCCAGGTCCCGCCCACTGTTGACGAATTGAAACGTATTGTCTTTGGCTGCCGACATCCCTAGCCCTCTGTTCCGTCCGTGATACCCAACTCCCGCGCCCAAGGCTTGGACAAAATTGCGCAGTTGCCCCACGCCCGCGAATCGAGACCGGACTATCCATGAAGTAGCCACTGCGCCGCAGCCGTCAAGCATGCTCCTCCGTCCCCGCGCCCCACCTGTTCCGGGTGAGTCTAGACTCCGGACGGGAGGGCCTTGGATTCCAACCTGCCGGACTCACAAACGATCCGTGTCCCCATTCCAAACAATGCGCAAACCACCATATTTTTATCTAGAGTATATCTAGACTTTCTCTAGATTAGATGCATTCATGCGATAAAATTCACTTTTATCCATGAATATTGCTCGAATGCTCTTTTCGGAAAAAACACCGGTTTTGGTTGCCAAACGGTCACCAGAACTTATATAGGACATGTCCCGAACGGTTCTTTGAAATGGGGGCGCACTGGTTTCGACGGGGATAGTTGAAGCCGAAGCCGCAGGTCGAGGTTGGTCGATGGCCTCGTTAAAATCGACCACAAAGATAATTGCCAACGACAATTACGACTACGCAATGGCTGCTTAATTGCAGAGTTGCACCTGACAACATAGCTTGTCACGATTCACCCGCCGACGCCTTATAAGCGGAATGAATCGTCAAATCATAGGGCTAGCAAGCCGAGGTTCGATCCCTGCCGGAGCTGCGAAACACTCAAAGGATCTAGTTCGATGGCCGTCCGGCCCGGAGCAAGCCATCGAGCGAAACCTTAATCCGGACCTAAACCTGTAGACGCTTTCGCGGATCGTTCTCGGACGGGAGTTCGACTCTCCCCGCCTCCACCATTTCTCGAGAAGAAAAGGCCCTGCCGACATCGGCGGGGCCTTTTTTCGTGGTCAAGGCCCCGCCACGTTGGGTGGCCAGGCAAGAAGGAATCGGTCAGGCGATCACCTTGGGCTCCAGGTACGTCTCGAGCCCCCAGCGGCCTCCGGCGCGGCCCAAACCCGATTCCTTCATGCCCCCGAGCGGAGCGGCCGGTCCGGCCACGACCGCGCCGATCGTATCGTTGACCACGACCATGCCCGCGCGGATGCGACGGCCTATCCGCTGGGCCCGGTCCGGGTCGGCGGAACTGATGAAGGCAGCCAGGCCGTACACCGTGTCATTGGCCATTTCCACGGCCTGTCCCTCGTCTTCATAGGCCATGACCGCGATCACCGGACCGAATATCTCCTCCTGGGCGATTCGCATGGACGGCGACACCTTGGTGAAGATCGTCGGCCGCGCATAGTACCCCACCAGCCCTTCCGGATGGCCAGGTCCTCCGGCCAGCAGTTCCGCCCCCTCGTCCAGGCCGGACCGGATGTACGCCTGGACCGTATCAAACTGCTTCCGGCTCACCAGTGGGCCGATGAACGAGTCCGCATCGCGGAGGTGCCCGATCTTCAGCTTGGCAACTGCGCGCTTCAGGCTCGTCTCCACCTCGTTCAGCCGATTTTTCGGCACCAGCAGCCGGGTCCCGGCGTGGCAGGCCTGTCCGCTGTTGGAAAACCCGATGACAAGGGCCAGGGCGACGGCCTTGTCCATGTCGGCGTCGTCCAAAATGACGTTGGGCGATTTGCCCCCCAGCTCCAGGCAGAACCGCTTCATGGTCCCGGCCCCCAGCGCAGCGATTTCCTTGCCCACGCGGGTCGAGCCCGTAAAGTTGATCATGGCCACATCCGGGTGCCCGCACAAAATCGGTCCCAGTTCCTCGCCCCGCCCTTCCACGACGTTGACCACGCCCGGCGGGATGTCGGCCTCCCGAATGCACCGGCACAGGAGCTCCGTTTCAAGGCCGTTGTTCTCGCTGGGCTTGACGACCACGGTGCATCCTGCCGCGATGGCCGGGGCCAGTTTGCCGCAGATATGGCCGTAATCGGCATTGAAAGGCGTGATGGCCCCCACGACGCCCACCGGCTCCATGACGACCAGCTTCTGGCCCGCCGTCATTTCAAAAGGATAGTCCCGCAAGGTTTCACGGGCCTCAAGAAACGCGTTCGCCGCGGCGCGCGTCCGGCCCACAGTAGCCGTTATGGGAGATCCGTATTCGAGGATCGCCGTTTCAACCAGCGCGTCTTCCCGTTTTTTCAAGGCCTCGTGCAGACGAAGGAGCATCTCCCCGCGCTCGGCGACCGACGTCGTTGAAAAGGTCTTGAACGCTTCTCTGGCCGATTCGACGGCGTCCAGCATATCGCGCTCATCGCCCAGGACCGTCCGCCCGATGATTTCCGCCGTGGAGGGATCGTACAGATCGAACAGGTCGGTGCCCCGAGTGGGTTTGAACTCCCCGTTGATGAACGATCGGTCGATGGTCTTCATTTTCTCTTCTCCTCCCGCAGGCAAACCTTGATGCACAGGGCCATGCGAGCCATGAATTCCTCGTGGGACAGCCCCGGCTCCTTCCAGCTCAGACCGCACACGAACAACACTTGAGCGATATCCGACGCGAAAACAGCGGATTCCCTGCCCGCCGCCGCAATGGCCCGGGCGATCTCGCGTCGGTACATGGCCTGGTACTGCTCGCCGTCCTCGTTCGCTATCCGCAGACCGGCCACGGCCACGTCGAGCGCGCCGCTCGCAAAGGTGTCCTTGTGCCGCCCGAACCATACCTCCATTGCGGTCAGAAGCCGGGCCGAAAGTGGCTGGCCGGGCTGCTCCAGATACGCCCGTACCAGGCCCAGCCCCTGGTCCAGATAATAGCGGAGGCTTGCCTGAAACAATTCGTGTTTACTGGAGAAATGCAGATACAGGCCCTGCTTGGACAGATCTGCGGCAGCGGCTAGGCTCTCCATGGAACTCTTCCTGTAGCCCAGACGGCCGAACACGTGGATGGATTCGGCCAGGATACGTTCTCTGGTGGATTTCTCCAAATCGATTGCGTTATTCATGTTGACCATAATGACCTAAACGGTAAAGCTGGTCAACATTGCTTGCAGGGCACACGCCCGCTCCGGATACAGGCGGACGCATGGAACAAGACATCCCGTCTTCCCCTCGGGGAAACGGGATGCTCCCGGCCACAATGAACGAGGCTCTTGGTGCGGGATCAGCGGCCTACCACTTGGAGCGGCCGGGCGGGAGGAAGAAGAATTCCACGCGGCGGTTGGCGCGGCGGTTTTCCTCGGACGTGCTCGGCAGCAGCGGCTTGGAGCCGCCGTAGCCCACGGCCTTCATGCGCGTGGCCGGGATGTCCGAGTGCTCGAGGATGAAGCGCAGGCAACGGGCCGCACGGGCGGCGGACAGGGCCCAGTTGGAACCGTACTGCCTGGACTCGGGCGCTTCGCCGTCGGTGTGGCCCCGGATGACCACATTGAAGTCGGTCTTCTTCATGGCGTCGATGACCATCTCCAGGGCCTGCTCGGCCTCGGCGGTCAGCTCCACTGACCCCTTGTCGAAGACCACCTGGTTGCTCAGCCGGAGCATAACCCCCGACTTGTCCGAGCTGACCTTGGCCATGTGGGTCAGGTCCTTGGCCCGGATGGCCTTCTTGAGTTCCACCCCGAGCTCGACTATCTGCCTGTTCTCCCGGACGCTCGCACGCTCCTTGAAGGACGTGTCGGCATACGGAACGGACAGGGCGGAACTGTCCTCGTACTGGACGCCCAGGGCCTCCTGGATGGACCCCATGAGCTTCCGGAAGTTGGTCACGTCCTGGTTGGTGAAGGACAACAGCAGAACGAAAAAGCACAACAGCAGCGTGACCATGTCGGCGAAGGTGGCCATCCACGGCGGAATCCCCTCATCGGGCTTGGGCGGATCGGACTTGGGCCCTCCGCCCTGCTGTTCCATCGCTTCCTTTTCTGCCATATTCCCTTGTTCCTACCAGGCGTCCCGTTGGGGCATGTGCATGTAGAATTCGACCCGCTGGTTCCTCAACCGGTCCGTCTCGGTGTCGTTGGGCACCTCGGGCCGGGTGTCCGCGTAGCCCACGGCCTTGGCCCGATTGATCTCGAACCCGCCCTTGTTGACGATATAGTCCAGGGCCACGGCCGCGCGCGCCGCGGACAGCTCCCAGTTGGACGGATACTTGGCCGTATGGATGGGCCGGTCGTCCGTATGGCCCCGGACCACAAGATTCAGCTTGTAGTCCTTGAGGACCTTGATCACCGCGTCCAGTATCTGTGCGGCCTCGGGCCGGAGTTCGGCGGTGTGGGGCTTGAACAGCGCGGCCGAACTGGCGCTGAAGACCACGCCGTCGCGGTCGGCGCTCACGCCCGCCCCTTCCTTGAGCTTCACGTCCATCTTCTCGATCATGGATTTGACGCGCATGACCACGGACAGGAGCATCCGCTGGTCATGGGAGATGGACGAGGCCATCTTCTCGATCGTCTCGGAACTGGTGTTGAACTGAGCCATCTCGTCGGAGACCGCCCGGACCTCCTTGACGCCGAAGGCCCCCTTGAGCGAGCCCAGCGCATCGCGAAACTTCTCCTCGCTCTGCTGGGCAAAGGACAGGAGGAGCACGAAAAAACACAACAAAAGCGTGACCATATCAGCGAAGGTCGCCATCCACGGCGGCAACCCCTCGTCGCCCGGCGGGTCTTCCGGCGGCTTTCTGCGTATGACTTCTTCGGCCTTGGCCATGGATTCTCCGCGTGCCGGAAACTAGGTCGTTTCGCGCAGGGCCGGGGACAGGAAGGCCTGCAGCTTTTCCTTGACCACCGACGGGTGGTCGCCGCGCTGCAGGGAGGAGACGCCCTCGATCATGATCTGCATGAACAGGACGTCCTCGGCGGACCGCTCCTCCAGTTTGGTGGCCATGGGCAGGAACATGACGTTGGCCATGATGGCCCCGTAGAAGGTGGTCAGCAGGGCCACGGCCATGGCCGGGCCGATGGACGAGGGATCGGACAGGTTGGAGAGCATGTTGACCAGGCCGATGAGGGTGCCGATCATGCCGAAGGCCGGGGCCATGGTGCCCATGCCCTTGAACACGGCCTGCCCCTGCCGGTGGCGCTGCTTCATGAATTCCAGCTCGATCTCCATGACCGACCGGACCAGGCTCTCACTGGAGCCGTCCACGACCAGCATCACGCCCTTCTTGAGGAACTGGTCGTCGATGTTGACCTTTTCCAACGCGACCAGACTTTCCTTGCGGGCCGTGTCGGCCAGGGAGGTGATCAGCTTGATGATGTCCTGCGGGTCGGCCGACTTGAACAGGAAGGTCTTCATGCCCACCTTGAAGGCGTTGATGACCACGCCCATGGGGAACATGATGAAGGTAACGGCAAAGGTTCCGCCGATGACGACCACCACCGAGGGGATGTCGATGAAGCCCGCCGCATTGCCGCCCATGAAGATGGTTGTGATGACCAGGGCGAAGGCCCCGACCAGGCCTATAAGAGTTGCGATATCCATATGCTATTTCTTGCTCTTTGCAGCTGAAGCGCCGATTTTTACTTCACCGTTGTCATGGTAGAAGAAGACATCTTCCAAAAAATCATCAACCTTGTAATACGCCGAACCAATACATATTTCCACGCCCGGCTTGACCACGCCCGGGACCATGACCCGGCACTCGTCCAGCCTTTCGGTGGCGTAGATGCCGTCCCACAACTTGACCTTCATGTTCTTGAGCAGGTCCAGCTCCTTGCGGGCCGACTCCAGCCTGGGCTGATATTCGGCGCGAAATTCCTCGCCCTTGTTCAGGATCTTCTCGAAGGAGGCGATATCCTCGTGCAACACCTTGATCCGCGCGTTGTACCGCTGGTCGGCGAAGAGCAGCGAGGGCTTGTATCCCAGGACCAGGGAGGTGTCGGTGTCCATGCCGCCCCCGAGCTGCTCGCCCACATAGATATAGCTGTAGGCGCAGATGTACCCGCCGGTGAGCCGTCCGCCCACGGCCAGCCGCCTGCCCGCATAGACGTCGCAATGCATCAGCGCGCCCTTGATCATGATGTCGCCGCCCGACTGCAGGGTCGCGTACTCGCAAAAGGCCAGCTTCATGTCCTTTCCGGCCTTGAGCAGCGCCTGTTTGCCGCCCTTGACCCCGCCCCTGCAGTCCAGATTGCCACGGGCCTTGATGGTCGCTCCATCCACCTGGTCGTTGACCCGCACGTCCGTGGCCTCGATGGTGAAGCCGCTGCGCACGGACCCCTCGACCACCACATTGCCCACGAAGTCCACATTGCCCGTATGGTAATCGATGTCGGAGTGGACCGTCAGCGGGTTGCGGACGAGAATCCTCCCTTCCTTGTAGCAGACGTAGCCGTCCACGGCCGCAAAGAGCTTGTCCGGGGCATTTCGCTTGATGCCTGTGCCCTTGCCCGCCGGAAAGGATTTCTCCTCGGACACGAAGCGCTCGTCCAGGTCCTCTCCCGCCTCTTCCACGGGAATCCATTCCGCGATGAGATCCCCTGCGGCCACATTCACGACGAATTGGCGCTCGTGATGGTCCACGCTGCCGTCCGCCTGTTCTTCCGGCTTGAGCTTGGCCGGGTCCCAGTCAGGGTCGAAGTAGTGTTTCAGGAAAAACGGCATTGCCCCTCTGGAGGATTAGATGGGAAGGCCGACCGCCCGCCGAGGCGCAGGACAGCCATGAAGACTCAAGCAAACCGGCCTGTTACAAGCCTGATTCAAGACAACGGGATCGTATTGAATTATCGACTTTGCGTCAATGATTATCAACTTTTGCGCACCATGCCCAATACTTGTCATCAAATATTGCCTTACCCTAAAGAAAACGTTGATTGCGCCGATATTGAACGTAAGAGGCATATTAGGTTGGGATGATTCGTGCAACACCAGGGAGGGAGACCATGAATATCCCCATGATGAACATCGACATGAAGCAAGAGCTGCGCTCGGAGAGCGTTGTTCCGACCAAGGCTGTGCATAAGCCGTCCGTCCAGGACGGCTCGGCCCGGCGCGATGACGTTGTCGTGGCGCAGGACAAGGCTCAGCCGGACAAGCACTCCGACACCCCCACCAGGGAAGAACTGAAGACCTTGATCGCCGAGGCCGAAAACAGCCTCGAGTCCAAGAACATCAAGTTGAAGTTCAACGTCCTGGAAAACAACGACACGATTCAGGTGGAGATCGTCGACTCCGACGGGAAGACCATCCGCAAGATTCCGGAGGACGACCTGCTCAAGCTGACCAAGTCCCTGAAGAGTCTCGGACAGGGGTTCCTGGACAAGATGTCCTAGGCCGACCCGCACGCAGCCACGGATCGCGCCCCAGTTCACCGGCTGGGGGCGTCTTTGGCGCTGGCCCCTTTCTCATGGGCTTGCCAACCACCGGGAGCTCGGGCATAGTCAAATGGTACAATGCCCAACCATGGAGGCAACCATGTCGGACATCAGCATATCCACGGACACGATCCAAAGCATGAGCCTGGACAGCCAGCTGCTCGGCCCGGAGTCCCTCGGCAACTACCGCGACGAGATCGGTTCGGGCGTCAACACCGTGGGCGGCCCGGACAACCGCGAACAGACCGTGGCGGGGCTGGAGGTCACCTCCCGGACCCAGGACTACCTCGGCGCGGGCACGGACTTCTCCTCCACCGGCACGGACATCGACATCCAGCAGACCATGCACCAGCTCGCGGCTCAAACCGGCATCGGGACCATCGCCGACAAGATCGCCTGACCCCCCTTCCCCTGAAAACGAAAAAGCCCCGGCCAGAACGGCCGGGGCTTTTTTTATCGTCGTTGCGCGCAGGGGGCTACCACTGCTTCTTGCGCTGCTTTTCCAGGGCCGCTTCCTGCTCCTCGAAGGTGGCGAAACCGGCGTGGTGCATGGCGTCCGCCACGGTGTTGTGCCAATCCCAGCTGGCGTAGATGACCGGCTTGTGGAAGGTGGCGCGGAACTGCTCCATCTCCTGGCGGTAGAACTCCTCCTTGGGGGTCTCCATGTGGTCGCGGAGCTGTTCGCTGAAGCGGTCGAGCTCGCCTTCGTACCATTCCATGAAGTCCTCGGGGGACTTGTACTTCTTGAGGATGTGGCCGTAGCTGTTGGCCTCCAGGAGCTCCTGCAGCTTGACCATGTGCTGCTTCTTGAGCCAAGCCCCGAGATCGCTGGTCTTGATGTTCTCGGACTCGATCTCTGCCATGTCCAGCTTGGTCTGGTGGTAGGTGTCGGGCACGACCGAGGCGGACACGATGCCCGCGATGGCCACCAGGCCGCGCAGGATCACGGAGTTGGACACGCCCTGGCCGCAGAAGCCGACCTTCTTGCCTGCCTTCTGGCCCGCGAAGATGGCGGACAGGATGGCCCAGACGACCGCCGGGTCCTCCTCGTCGTAGATGTGCTGGAGGCTGGCGTTGTCGCGGTCCGTGGCCAGAACCATCTGGGTCATGTCGTTGGAACCGATGGAGAAGCCGTCGACTTCCTTGAGGAATTCCTTGCACAGGATGGCGTTGCTCGGGATCTCGGCCATGAGGATGACCTTGAGGTCGTCCTTGCCGGACTCCAGGTTGTGGACCTGCTTGAGGTAGCGCTTCATGGAGCGGGCCTCTTCCAGGGTGCGCACGAACGGGAACATGATGGACAGGTTCCGGCCGCCGTAGATGCCCCGGGCCAGCTTGAAGGCCTCGAGCTCCCAGTCGTGGATGTTCCGCGAGACGCCCCGGTAGCCGATCATGGGGTTGTCCTCGTGGGCCTCGAACAGGGAGCCGCCCAGCAGGTTGCGGTACTCGTTGGACTTGAAGTCAGTGGTCCGGTAGACGATGTTGGAGCCGTAGAAGGCCATGGCGAACAGGGCCAGTCCCTGGGACAGGGTCTGGATATAGTTCTCCTTGCCGGTGGTGTAGCCGCGCGATTCGAGCAGGCGGCGGATGCGGTCGGGCAGGGTCGCCACTTCGTCCATCTCGGACTTCAACCCCATCTTGAGGGCCACTTCCTCGCGCAGCCGGGTAATCTTGTCGAGATGGGCCACGAACTCGGGATCCTCCTTGAGACGGGCAACATACTCGGACACGGTCTTCTCATGCTGCTGGCGGATCTTCCACGCCTCGGTGCGGACCGACGGAGTCGGCTCGAGCATGTCGTGGTAGCCCAGGACCACGGCCACGTGGGCCTCGGGGTCGATGGAGGTCTTGAGCACGTCGAGGCGCTCGGTGGCGTGGGAGATGTGCTCGTCGAGCTTGTGGTCCATCTCGCGCAGGCGGCGGTGCATGGCCAGGACCTCGTCCGTGCTGCGGGCGCCCTCCTGCTCGGCCAGGGACTCCATTTCGCGAGCCAGGCCGGTGATCAGGCCGACGTACTCACGCAGCTTCAGCGGCATGGTGATCAGACCGGAATCCAGCTGCTCCTTCATGACCTTGGTCAGATGGTGGTCCATCTCCTGGAGTTTTTCCTCGACCAGGTCGTTGAGGACGTCCTTGTCGTAGGCCTCGAGCGCCATGGGATGGACGCCGATGTTGCCGAGCATGAACTCGGCGCGCAGCAGGCCGACCTCGAAGTCGGGCACGTTGCGCAGGCGGGACAGGAACAGGGCCTGGCCCACGTCGGCCAGGATCAGGCCGACTTTGGTCTTGGTGGCGGGCAGTTCGCTGACGTTGATCTCGCCGCCAACCTCGACCAGGGGCAGTTCGCCCCGGTAGACCTTGCCCCGGGAGCCGTCCACGGTAACCTGCTGGCCGTCCATGGAGCGCAGGGCCTCAAGGCGCTGGATGCCGATGATGGCCGGAATGCCCAGCTCGCGCGAGGTGATGGCCGCGTGGCTGGTGTCGCCGCCCACGTCGGCCAGGATGGCCGAGGCGATGCGCATGCCCGGAACCATGTCCGGGTCGGTGCGCTCGGCGGCCAGGATGTCGCCCTTGTTGATCTTGTTCAACTCCAGGGCGGAACGCAGGTACTTGACCGTACCCTGGCCCGCGCCCCGGGACGCGCCGTTGCCTTCGAGGATGACCTCGGCCGAGTCGATGGCCTTCTTGTCCACTTCGAGGCGGCGCATGAAAATGGTGTGCGGATGGAATTCGAAATCCTCGTTCCAGCGGGTCTCGGGACGGGCCTGCACGAACCACAGACGGTCGGTCTTGTCGATGCAGAACTCGGTGTCCATGATCATTCCGCCGTAGGCCCGGGAGATGTTGCGCACGCCCTGGGCCACGGTCTCGGCCTGGGCGATGGACAGGGCCCAGCGGAAGACCTCGTTATCGGCGACCTTGACCACGTGGGTGCCGCTGCCGTCCTCCTTGTAGACGATCTTCTTCTGCTTGCTGCCCATGTAGCGAATGACCACCTCACGGCCGCCGTCGCGCTGGAAGACGTAGAACTTGTCCGGGGTGACCATGCCGCCGACGACCGCCTCGCCCAGACCGTAGCTGGCGTCGATGGACACCAGGTCGTTGCGGTCGGTGCCGCGGCAGCCGGTGGCCGTGTCCGCGCTGAACGCCGTGCCCGAGATGACCGGATTGATCATCCGCATGATGCACACGGACAGGGAGGTGTGCTCGATGGCCCACTCCTTCTTGGCGGTCTCGGCGATGGAGTCGTCGCCGGTCTTCTCGGCCTTGGTGATGGCGTCGAGAATGGCCTCGCGGCGGTAGGTCATGGAGCGCAGGTTGTAGGCCGAGGCGCAGTCCCAATGGTAGGCCTCGAGGCACTCGTCCTCGCCCACTATGTTAAGGTAGGTGTCCTGGAGTCCGGCAAAGGCCTTCTTGCGGCTGTCCTCGCCCGCCGCCGAGGAGCGCACGGCCACGGGAACATCGTCCAGCCCGGCTTCCTTGCAGATGGACTTGTAGGCGGCCTTTACTTCCTTGCCGACCTCCTCGGGCATTTCCACGGATAGGATGGCCGACTGGACCAGGACCGAGCGCATGCGCAGCTGGTCGATGCCTTCCGGCGAGGTGGCGAAGCCCTCGACCACGTTGTTGATGAAGGTGCGCAGCCGGATAGGCGTGCCGGACTGTTTCTTGGACTCCTCGCGGATCTTCTTGCCCACTTCGCGGACGAAATGCTGGAGGTAGTCGGAGTCCTCGTTGACCGCGTCGGAGTACCAGTCCGTCTTGTTGTACTCCTTGTCCACCGTGGACCGGACCACGGCGGCGTTCACCTTGGTCTCGTCCAGGAGAATATGAAATGCATTGGAGGAAATGGCCCGGAACTCCGGGGCGCGGATGCCCGCCACCTGGCTGATGATGGCCGTATTGTAGTTCTTGCCGCCGACCAGAAGTTCGGCGTCCTCGCCGATCTTCTTGATTTCGGCGCCGTTCAGGACGAGCTTCTGCTTGAGACTCTCCACCTTGGCATCGGGCTTTTTGACTTTGGCCGCCGGTGCGTTATCCGTTGCGTCATTCTTGGCTTTGGCCATCTCTTCCTCCTGGTATAACCGTGCTGGTCGGACGACGTGTCTACCTTGTCCATACCCTGAATCCACGGCGCTTTCTATTTTGAATCATCAAAAAAGAACAATCAAAACCTGAGTTTCGAATTTCCGCTTACAGGGTTATTTACCGCTTCGTCAACGAAACAATTGGTCCAACCACTATGCCAATTTTTCCAATTTAACTATCCAAAAACAGTCCGGAATTGATCGTCCGCTAATTCTATGCGACCCAAAAAACAAAGGCCGACGCGCCATTAAAGCGCGTCGGCCGATTCATTCTCGACATTGGCCCGCCGAGGGACGGCGAGTGGTCGAATCAGACCAATTCTATTGGCTATGTTATTTTTTTTACAGTTTCTGGCCGCAGTTGGGGCAGAAGTTGCAATCCTCCATGGGCACGTCGACCTTGCAGGTGGGACAGGTGCCCGCCTCGGGTCCGAGCTCCACGAGCAGCTCCCCTTCCACCACCGGGATCATCTTCTTGTCCTCGGTGTAGTTGGCGGACTTGATGACCCGGCGGACCATGCCGCTCACCGGCGCCAGGACCGCCTTCTCCTGCTTCATGATGGAGATGTTGAACAGCTCCTCGCCCGCCTTGACGCGATCGCCGGGGCGGACGTGGGTGACCCACAGGTCGCCGTTGCTGGGCGAGCCCACGTGGCAGACGTTGGCCGGGTCGGCCATCTCGGTGGCGTCCTTGCCCCCGACCTCGGCCTCGGCGACCTTGACCTGGTGGCTCATGATCTCGGAGTCGAGCACGTAGCGGACCACGGCCATGCCGTTCTCGTCCGGCTCGGAAATGTCCAGGATGCGCATGAGGTGCGGCTTCTTGCAGTTGCCCTGGAACTCCAGAACCTCGCCCTTCTCCAGCCCCTCGAACCAGACGTCCACGGGCAGGTTGTTGACGTTGCCGAACTTCTCGCAGAAGTCGATGGTCTTGATGGCGTCGCCCGGATGGTTGAGATACATGATGAACTCTTCCTCGGAGGGCTGGCGGTGCAGGCGGGACTGCAACGCCTTCTTCTCGGCCACCAGATCCACGTCCTTGAGGGTGGTCAGCGGGGACGCCTCGGTGCGCTCCTTGATGGCCGTCTCCCAGCCGGAGCCGAACGCGGACTGGTAGACCCAATCCTCCGGGAACCCCAGGGGCAGCTTGCCGAACTTGCCGAGCAGCAGGTTGCGGAAGGCGTCGTTGGAGTCGCGGTACAGGTCGAGCCGCGCCTCGCGCTCGAGATCGGTCAGTTCGTCCTCGCGGCACAGGGTGACCACGTCCAGCATGTTCAGCAGCCGCCGCACTTCCCGTGCGCCGCCGCGCTTGTACGCCCCGGTCACGGCCAGGAAGGCGGTGTTCCAGGTGATCTGGGAGCCCGGGGTGACGTCGTGGTAGCGGACCACCTTGCGGGTCCCCTCCAGGAACTTGAGCATGTACGGCAGCAGCCTGATGTAGCCCTGCTTGAGCGCACCTTCCTGGGAGGAGGACGTCGCGCCGCCCGGCATGCCGTGGCGGACCACGTCGTGGTCGATGCCCTGGAAGTACGGAGCGGTATAACGGTCGTAGTACGGCATGATCTGCTTGAGCCGGAAGTTGGTGGCCCGGATCATGTCCTTGTCGAGATGGGTCTTGAGCCCGATCTCGTCCTCGATGTAGGCCGCCGTGGACAGGACCTCGCCCTGCCCGTACCAGCGCACCGATGCGCCGATGGCCACATCCACGATGTGCGCGCCGGCCTCGGCGGCCGCGCCCATGGTCGGGACGAACAGGCCGTCGGTGTAGTGCCGGTGGCTGTGAATGACCAGTTCGGGATATTTCTTGGTGATGGCCGAGATGAGCTCGCGCATGAACCTCGGGGGGCACACGCCGCCCATATCCTTGAGGCCGAGGATGATCATCTTCTCGGCCTGCTTGGGGGTCACGCCCGCAGCCTCGGAACACATGCGGATGATCTCGTCGGTCACGGTCATGTAGCGCTCGACCGTGAAGCCCTTGGCCCAGGACAGGGAGATGGCGGGCTCGAAGATGTTCCGCTTCGAGTTCATGGCCACCTCGGCGAACGGCCGCATATTATCGACATGGTTCAGGAAGTCGAAACAGCGGATGACTTCGTAATGCTCGTTGATCATCTCGCCGGTCAGCCGCATGACGTTCTTGGGCTGCGGTTTGTAGCCCAAGATGTTGGTGGACCGGATGAGAATCTGCTTGAGGGTGTCGGGCGCGAACTTGTTCCACTCGGCCGCCTCGGTGAACGGATAGGTCATGTTGGCGAGCATGGCCACGTGGAAGTGCGCGCCGCCGCCGTTCTCCAGGGAGAAGAAGCCGCATTTGTCGAGCGAGGGGCCGATGATGCGGTCCTCGGCCAGACGGAACCGGTTGCCGCTGTTGGACTGGGTGATGTCGCGGGTAGTGGTGTCCGTCATGTGGATGATCCCGGCCTCGCGGTCCGTGCGCAGGGTGTCCAGGATGGCGTCGCGGTCCATCTTGCGCGAGAAACGCGGCTCGAACCAGGAGGACACCTCGGGCGGCTTGGCCAGGTGGAACCGGCCCACCCGCTTGTCCTCGCGGCCCCGGTATTCACCGAGCTGGACGAACTTGTTGTAGCCCTGGGCCGAGATCTCGGCCACCAGCCGGGTCAGGCGCAGGGAATCCGGCTCGCGGTCGGAGTAGTCCATGAGCTCGGCATAGTTCTGGCGGACGAAGTTGGTATCGTAGTCCGCCTCGATGAACTTCAAATGGTCGATGATCTTGCGGTGGAAGGGAATGGTCGTCTTGACCCCGCCGATCATATACTCGCGCAGGGCCCGGCTCATCAGGGCCACGACCTTCTTCCAGGAGTTGCCGTAGGCGATCAGCAGGGCGGCCGCCGAGTCGTAGTTGGACGGGAAGCGGTAGCCGTCGCCCACGCAGGAGTCGATGCGGATGCCCTGCCCGCCGGGCGAGACGTACCGGGTCAGACGCCCGGAGTTGGGTTCGAAATGCTTCTGCGGGTCCTCGCAGTTGATGCGGCACTGCATGGCCCACTGGAACGGCTTGGTGTTCTCTTCGTTCAGGCGCAGCTTGGCCCCGAAGGCGATGGCGATCTGCTCCTCCACCAGGTCGATGCCGTAGCGGCACTCGGTGATGCCGTGCTCCACCTGGAGCCGGGTGTTGACCTCGATGAGGTATGGTACGCAGTCCGCGTCCACCAGGAACTCGACGGTGGCCAGGGAGTAATAGCCTACGGCCGAAACCAGCCGCCGGGCGTACTCCTTGAGCCGCTCGCGCAGTTCCGGGGTGAATTTGGGCCACGGGGACGGGGTGATCTCGATGAGCTTCTGGTGGTTGCGCTGGACCGTACAGTCGCGCTCGTCCAGGCAGAACACGTTGCCGTACTGGTCGGCGACGACCTGGATCTCGATGTGGCGCACCGAGGTCAGCAGCTTCTCGACATACAGGCGCGGGTTGCCGAAGGAGGCCTGGGCCAGGGCCGAGGCCTTGGAAAAGGCGTTTTCCAGGTCCTCTTCCTGATAGACTTCGTAGATGCCTCGGCCGCCGCCGCCGCCCTCGGCCTTGAGCATCACCGGGAAGCCGATCTCCTGGGCGATCTTGCGCGCCTCGGGGATGGACACGGCCCCTTCGGAGCCGGGAACCACGGGAACGCCCTGCTCGATGGCCAGCTTGCGCACGGCCACCTTGTTGCCCAGGACGCGCATGGGCTCCTGCTCGGGACCGATGAAAATTATCCCTTCCTTGGCGCATTTGGCCGGGAAGGAGTCGTCCTCGGAACAGAACCCCCAGCCGGGATGGATGGCCACTATGTTGTTGGCCTTGGCCTCGTGGATGATTCTGTCCTGATCAAGATACGCACGGGGATCGGAGCCGAGCATCAGGAGCTCGTTGGCCCCTGAGGACGCCGGAGAGGTTTTATCGACGTCGGTGGCGGTCATTATCGCCTTGGCGTTGAACATTTCGGTTATGGAACGGCAGATGCGCCTGGCCGGGATACCCCGGTTGGCCACCAGTATCCGCTTCCCCTTGACCTCTTCAAGTACCTGTTCAAAGGACTTCGGCTGCATGAATCTCACTGGTCTCCTACGACAGAAATGACTGAAAATACCCTTATGCCCGTCCCGCCCCATGCGGAACATGGAGAGGAAATATCGACCCCGAGTAGAGCACCGATTCTTCTCCGCCACGACGCAGAACAAGTCCACCATTCAAGGAAAGGCCCGCCAAGAGAGCCTCATAGGAGCTATCATCTCCTTCCTTGACCAAGATAGTTCGTCCGAACCAGGCGAGTTTGCTCTCGAACATAGAGATGAATCGAGGGGGTGGAATCTCGTCGAGCATTACTGCATACACGTTTTTCCCATGGTTTACAAGCTGATCGAGGAGGGCTACGGGGCCCGCCGAAAAGAACGGCAGCCGGATTTTCGCGGCTGGCGCCGAATGATCTTCGCGCATTTGCGAGTCCTCCGGACAGTCGGCGAGATTCAGGCCCACGCCGACGATGGACGTGCCGTTTCGCTCTTCGATCAACATTCCGCCAACCTTCCGTCCATCCTGAAGAATGTCGTTCGGCCACTTGACCCGGAGGTCCGCCCCCAGACCGCTCAAGACCTCGCTGACCACGTGCCCGACCACCAGCGGAAGGAGGGCGGACAGGGCGTCGGCCCACGGTCCTTCGGCGGGCGCGGGCGGGAGCACGATGGAGGCGTGCATGTTGCCCGCCAGGGACGCCCACGGGCGCCGCAGCTGTCCCCTGCCCTGGGTCTGCCGGGTGCAGATCACCGCGCCCCACGGGCCGAGCAGCCCGTCGGCCGCCAGCTGGGAGGCCAGTTCCATGGTGCTTGAGCAGGTTCCGGCCACGACCACGGTGCCGTGCGCCAGCCCGCCCCCCTTCTGCCAGCCCTCGGGGACTTCAGCCTCGTCCGCCGGCGTCCAGGGGCCGTACTCCCGCAGGTCGGCCTGCCAGAGCGGATGCGCCGGCGGCTCGCTGGCGGCCGCCGGTTCCATGAGAAAAATTCCTTGTGGAAGCATGGGTTACCTTGTGCTACACGTGGGCAATGAAAGTGTACCTGGCTGGCGGCGCGGTCCGCGATCTCCTGCTCGGCAGGCCCCTGCACGACAGGGATTACCTGGTCATGGAATCCACCCGCGAGGAATTCCGCCGGGCCTTTCCCGGCGCCCGCGAGGTGGGCCGGACCTTTCCGGTCTTCCTGGTGGACGGCCTGGAATTCTCCTTCCCCAGGGCCGGTTCCCTTGATGAAGAATTAGAATCCCGCGACCTGACTGTCAATGCACAACTGCTCGACCAGGACGGCGAACTGATCTGCCATCCGCAGGGATTCGACGACCTCGCGGCGCGCATCCTGCGCCCGGCCTCGGCCCATTCCATGACCGACGACCCCCTGCGGGTCCTGCGCGCCGCCCGTTTCGCCGCCCAACTGCCGGACTTCACCGCCCATGCGCAGCTCATCCAAGCCATGCGCGAGGTCGGCGCCTCGGGACGGCTCGAGGGCATCTCCGCCGACCGGGTGGTGCCGGAACTGCGCAAGGCCCTGGAAAGCCCACGGCCCGGAAACTTCCTGCGGGTCCTGGCCGAGGCGGACTGCCTCCTGCCGTGGTTCCCGGAATTCGAAGCGGCCCGGTCCATTCCGGCTGGCCCCCCGCCCTATCACGACAGCGACGTGCTGACCCACACCTGCCGGGTCATGGACGACCTGGCCGGAGACCCGGTGGCCGTCTGGATGGGGCTGGCCCACGACCTCGGCAAGACCCTGACGCCCAGGGAGCGGTTGCCCCGCCACTACGGCCACGACCTGGCGGGCGCGCCCCTGGCCGAGGCCGCCGCCCTGCGGCTGCGCATGCCCAACGAATACAAGACGGCGGGCGTGAAGGCCGCGCGCTGGCACATGACCGCCGCGCGTTACGGCCATCTGCGCCCCGGCACACGGGTCGACCTGCTCATGGACCTGCACCTGTCCGGCACCCTCGCCCCCCTGTTCAAGCTCGTCCTGGCCGACCACGGCGAGGACCACTTCGAGCAAGCCCGGAAGGAACTGGCGGCCATCCTGCCGGTCCGGCTCGCCCCGGAGGACATGAACCACGGGGCCGAGTCCGGCGAGAAGCTGCGCATGCTCCGCGCCCAGGTCCTGCGCAACGGCTGACCGCCGTCGGACGGTTTTGACAAATATTCCGCAACCGTCTAATAATTCATCATCCTGCACAAGACGGGCGAATTAAACCGGCAACCATCCGTGATACATGAGGAATCCGCATGAGACTCGTGACCCGATCCGACTTCGACGGCCTGGCCTGCGCCACCCTTCTCAAACAGCTGGGCATCATTGACGATTATCTGTTTGCCCACCCCAAGGATCTGCAGGACGGCCGGGTGGAGGTGACCGCCAACGACATCCTGGCCAACGTGCCCTATGTGGAAGGTTGCGGCCTGTGGTTCGATCACCACACCAGCGAAAAGGACCGATTGGGCGACATCGAATTCGAGGGCGAGAGCAAGCCCCTGCCGAGCTGCGCGCGGGTGGTCTACGAGTACTACGGCGCGGACAGGTTTCCGGCCGCATGCGAGGATTTCGTCAAGGCCGTGGACAAGGTCGATTCCGCGGACCTGACCGTCGAGGAAATCACCCGCCCCACCGGCTGGATCCTGCTCGGCTTCATCATGGACCCCAGGACCGGCCTCGGCCGCTACCGGGACTACCGCATCAGCAACTACCAGCTCATGCTCGACATGATCGAGTACTGCCGGACCATGACCGCAGAGGAGATTCTCGAGATCAACGACGTGAAGGAACGCGTGGAAAAGTATTTCGGGGACGCCGAGAACTTCGTCCGGATGCTCCGGGACAACGCCGAGGTCCACGGCGACGCGGTGGTCCTGGACCTGCGCAGGCAGGAGCCCATCTACTGCGGCAACCGGTTCATGGTCTACACCCTGTTCCCGGAGTGCTCCATCAGCGTGCGCGTCATCTGGGGATTCAAGAAACAGAACGTGGTCCTGACCGTGGGCCACTCCATCCTCAACCGGACCAGCAAGGTGGACGTGGGCGCGCTGATGCTCACCCTGGGCGGCGGCGGGCATCGGGCCGTGGGCACCTGCCAGGTTCCGGAAGCCGAGGTCCCAGAGACCCTGGAAAAGGTCCTCGCCCGGATCAACGCGGCCTAGGGGCCGGGCTCAGCGCCCCCGGAACGTGTCCACGGCCTTGCGGACGTCGTCCGGGCGCTCCGCGTAAACGCGCTTGCAGAACCGCTTCAGGGCGGGCTCAACCTCGTTCAACGGCGGCAGCTCGACCACCTCGGGGAAGTGGTACCCGTCGAAATCAATGGGCATGAAGCACATGTCGCTGTCAAACCCCTCGCCCCTCCGATAGCAGACGTCGCCGAGAAGGTCCTCCCGCTCCATCTGCTCGGGGTTCATGTTCTTCATTTCCCGCAGGACGGACGACACTGACCGGTCGTTGTTGGCCTTGTGGATTTTCTCATTGATGATGTCGGCGATCTCTTCCAGCCGTTTGTAGTGCATGGTCATCCGCTTGCGGCCGGGCCGCTTGGGGTCGTTGTAGCACCGCCCGTGGATATAGTCGCGGAGGGCGTCGAAGAGCCCCCGGTAGGCCGCTTCCACGCAGTGGACGTACCGCCCCTTGCCGGTCAGGGCGAAGGGCAGGGATTGGTGGACCAGGATGGGAGCCCCCTCGGACGGGGGGATGCGGCAGGATTCAAGGCCGAGCTCGGCGCAAAACGCGTCCGCCGTGGCCTCGTCCAGAAGCAGGAGGCGCAGGGTCGCGGCCGCCCGGAACAGGTTCTCGATCACGGGCAGGAATTCCTCGACCATTGCCGCGAAGGCCTCCAGGGCGTTGTCCAGCTCCTTCCGGTCGCCAAAGAAGCTCTCGGCCATGTCCGAGATCACGTCCGCTTGCAATTGGTCGGCATAATCACTGATATCTGACACGATTCCTCCGCTTTCAGGGCTTTTTTCCACCTGAGTAATCCATTTTCCCCTCAAATCATTCCATGGTCAATATATTTACATTGATTCAAGCGCTCAAACCCACTAAGGTTCCTCCGTCCCCTAAGCCATAGACCAGGAGCCATTCATGTTACTCGACGAACACAATAGCAAACTCCTCTTCGAATCGGCCACAATCCCCGTCCCCCAAGGCGCGGCGGTCTTTCCCGGGGAAGAAGACGACTTCGCCCCCGGCTACCCCCTGCCCTGGTTCCTCAAGGCCCAGGTCCTGTCCGGCGGACGCGGCAAGGCCGGGGGCATCCTGCGCATCGACGACCCCGCCGAGTTCCCGGCCAAGGCCCGGAAGCTGTTCGGCCGCGAGATCAAGGGCGAACCCGTGCCCTTCATCCGGGTGGAACCGGGCGAGGACATCGCGCACGAATTCTACCTCTCCCTGACCGTTTCCCGCGAACGGCGCTGCATCCTGCTGACCACCGGCCGCCAGGGCGGCATGGAGATCGAAAAACTGGGCGCCGACAACCTGCTGGTCCAGGAGATCCGCCTGCCCGGCGGACCGGCCCCGCACCAGGTCCGGGCGGCCTTCTTCCACCTCGGCCTGGACAAGGAGCGGTTCAAGGATTTCGCCGGACTCCTGGACCCCCTGTTCCGCTGCCTGCTCGACAACGGCCTGCTCCTGGCCGAGATCAACCCCCTGATCCTCACCCCGGACGGCCGCCTGGTGGCCCTGGACGGCAAGGTGGAGATGGACGACAACTTCGTGGACCTGCACCCCGAGGCCGAGGCGTACCACCAGCGCGTGCACGCCGCGCCCGAGGAGAACATGGCCCGGGACGCCGGGCTCTCCTTTGTCCGCCTGCCCGGCTGGGTCGGGCTGATGGTCAACGGCGCGGGGCTGGCCATGGCCACCATGGACCTGCTCAACTTCTCCGGCCTGCCCGCCAGCAATTTCCTGGACCTGGGCGGCGCGGCGGACCAGAAACGCATGGAGACCGCCCTGGAACTGCTCTTCGGGGATGACCGGGTCAAGGCAATTTTCATCAATCTCTTCGGGGGAATACTTTCCTGCGAAAAGGTCGCCATGGCCATGCGGGGAGCCCTCGGGGGCAAGTCGCCGGAAAAGCCCATCGTGGTCCGCATGTCCGGCAAGGACGCCGAGGCGGGGCTCAAGGTTCTCCGGGAGCTGAACGTGGACAACCTGCACATGGCCGGGGACATGCAGGCGGCCATCGCCATCCTGGACGCCATCCGGCCCGCCGGAACGGTGCCCGTGGACTACCCCGCCCCCCTGGACCTCCCTCTGGGCTCGCGCCCCGCCCCCACCGGCTGGCGGAGCGAGGCGGCCTTCGCCATCGGCGCGGACACCCCTGTCCTGGTCCAGGGCATCACCGGCCGCGAGGGCCAGTTGCACACCCGGCTCATGCAGGAGTACGGGACCAACGTGGTGGCGGGCGTGACCCCGTTCAAGGGTGGGCAGGAAGTGCTCGGCGTCCCGGTCTACAATTCCATCGCCGAGGCCAGGCAGCACCACGACATCGGCGCGTCCATCATCTTCGTGCCCCCGCGCATGGCCGCCGACGCCGTGGACGAGGCCGTGGCCAACGAGATTCCGTGGACAGTGTGCATCACCGAGGGCATCACCCAGCACGAGATGCTGGCCGCCTTCGAGCGGGCCAAGGGCTCGTCCACCCGCATCGTCGGCCCGAATACGCCGGGCATCATCGTTCCCGGCCGGACCAAGATCGGCATCATGCCCACCCTGCCGTTCATGCCCGGACCGGTGGCCGTGCTCTCGCGCAGCGGCACCCTGACCTACGAGGTGGCCGACCGCCTGACCAGGGCCGGAATCGGCCAATCCGTGTGCGTGGGCATCGGCGGGGACCCGTTCATCGGGGTCGATTTTGTTGATATGTTCGAAATGATACGAAATCACGACCAGACCAGGGCCGTAATCGTCCTTGGTGAAATCGGTGGACAGGCGGAAGAGAATCTGGCTGAATACGTCCTCCGTACGGGGTTCGACAAACCGGTCATCTCTTTCATCGCCGGACAGACCGCCCCTGCGGGCAAACGGCTGGGCCACGCCGGAGCCATATTGGAGGCGGGCGGCGGCATACACGCCAAACTCGAAACCATGGGCAAGGCCGGATTCGCGGTCTGCCCCAGCCTGGAAGCCGTTGCCGAGACAGCGGCGAAGGCGTTGAAATAAAAGAGGTTTACGTTGAAGGTATTGTTACTCGACCTGGGCAAGATCATGCGCGGCGGACAGCGCCAGGTATATTATCTGGCGCGGGCCCTGCATCGTGCCGAACGGTTCGAGCCCCTGGTCGCCATACCCGGGGACTCGCCGCTCAAGCCCCTGCTCCTGGCCGACGGCATTCCCTTTACCGAACTCCCGGGCCACACCGACTACAATCCCATGAACATCCTGCGGGTGCTCGGGATCGTCAAATCCTTCAAGCCGGACGTGGTCCACACCAACGACGCCAAGGGCGCGTCCCTGGGGGCCATGGCCAAGAAGCTGCTCAACACCTTCCGCCTGGTCCACAGCCGCCGCGTGTCCTACCGCCTCAAACCGGGCTGGAGCAAGAACAAGTACCTCCTGGGCGACATCCTGGTGGCCGTGAGCCGCGAAATCCAGGAGGTCCTGGTGGACTGCGGCGTGCCCGAGGAAAAGACCACGGTCATCCACAGCGGCATCGACCCGGCCATGTACACCACCGAATCGCGCCACCACCCGGTGCTGACCCTCGGCGCCGTGGGCGCGCTCAGCTCGCAGAAGGGATTCGAGGTCCTCATCGAGGCCCTAGCGCACCTGCGCAAATCCCCGGACATGCCGAACTGGCAATGCATGATCGCGGGCGAAGGCCCCCTGCAGCAGGACCTCAAGAAGCAGGCCGAAAAGCTCAACCTGGCGGATTCCATTCTCTTCCTGGGCTACCGCGACAGCCGCGAGGTCCTGCCCGAGATCGACATCCTGACCGTCCCGTCCGTGGACGGCGAGGGCTCGAACGCGGTCATCAAGGAAGGCTGGGCCACCCGGACCCCGGTGATCACCTCGGACCTGCCCTCCAACCTCGAACTGGTCACCCACGAGCGCGACGGCCTGGTCTTCAGGAACCGCGACGCGGCCGACCTGGCCGCCTGCATCGTCCGGCTGGTCAACGACCGGGAGCTGTGCGACCGCCTGCTCGCGGGCGGCGCGGAATCCGTCACCGGCTACACCGACGTGAAGATGGCCGACCGATACATGGCCCTGTACAAGGGACTGCGGGGCTGATCTTCGGCCGGATGCGGTGATCGCGGCCCGATCACCGGAGTTATCTGAATTCTCCGTCCAGAACCAGGTGGGAAAAGTAGCCCAGCACAAAGGCGGCGTAGAACGGCGCGAACTGCTGGACGAGCCCTTGCGTCTGCATGAAGAAGGGAATGACCACGATGGGCAGCGGGACCACGATCATGGCCCACCATGTGTGCGTCCAGCCCCTGTGCGAGCCCACTGCCGGAAGCATGGAGAAGAGCCCGAACCAGGCGGCCCAGACATACAGTCCCCTGATGATCAGCCCCAGGTCGACCAGCACGAAGACCGCGTAATAGAGATTCTGCCCCTTGGAATTGGTATCCACGTCCGGGAACAGCGCTCCGAGCAGGCAGAAGCCCAGCAATCCGGCGGCCAGGAGCGGATCGAAGACCATCCAGCCCAGCATGACCACGCCCACCAGCCCCATGATGCCGAAGAACAGCCCTCCGGCCAGATGTCCTCTGTAATCAGGCATGAAAAAAAACGATACGGCGCACGACGCTAGGCGCAGACGCTGCGCAGGACGAACTCCCTGGCCTCGGCGAACAGGCCGGGGATGTCGTAGGGCGTCAGGAACCGGGTGCGGACCGCGCCGACGATGACCCCGTAGACCATGAAGGCCGTCTGGGGAACCGGCAGGTCCTTTATGGAGCCGTCCTCGATCCCCCGCCGCAGGATGTCCTCGATGATGTGGATGAGGTCCAGGAACTTGGCCGCGATCTTCTCGCGATCCAGGTCCGGGTTGTCGTCGCTGAAGGGCGAGCACCGGATGATCGTGGGGAAGGTCTTCTCATGCTCAATGGTGAAATCCAGATAGGCCCTGACAAAGGTGCCCATGGCCTCGCAGCCCGAGGTCGTCTCGTCGAGGGCCCGGCCCAGGTCGGTGACCATGTCGTTGATCAACTCGGCCCCGGCCACCATGAACAGATTTTCCTTGGACTCGTAGTAGTGAAAGACCAGGCCCGAAGCCACGCCAGCCTGCTCGGCGACCATCTTCATGGTCGTGCCCGCATAGCCGCAACGGGCAAACAGTTCCTGAGCTGCCAGCAGGATCCCTTCCTTCTTCGTCATTCGGCACTCCCTGTCGCGTCGCTATTCTTGAAAAATGAATGCCATTGATTAGTACGTCGACACGGTTTGTTCAAGGGCAAATACAATCCGCTCCGGCAAAACAAAAGGGGCGGTGGCCGAAGCCGCCGCCCCTCAAACTTGCATCGTCATCCGCTACATGGCGCTGGAAGCCTGCAACTCCTCGATCTGCTTGTCGATTTCCTGCCGCAGACGGTCGGGAAGCCCCATGATGTCGGTGTTCAGGAAGCCGCGCACGATGGTCGAGGTGGCCTCGTCCTCATCCATGCCCCGGGCCATGAGATATTCGATCTCGTCCTGGGCGATCTTGCCCACGGAGGCCTCGTGGGAGAGCTCCACGCCCTCGGCCGTGCCGTCCAGTTCGGGGATAGCCCAGATGCGCCCGCCGCCGAGGATAAGCCCCTGACATTCCAGGTGGCCCTTGCTCGGCACGTGGTGGGCGGCGATGTGGCCCCGGTTGATGATGGTTCCGCCCGCGGCGATGGTCCGGGCGATGATCTCGCACCGGGTGTCCGGGGCGTTCATGATCACGCGGTTGCCCATGTCCAGGAGCGAGCCCTCGGTGGCGACCACCACGGAGTTGAAGCGGGCCACGGAGTTCCGCCCGTTCAGGGTGATGGCGGGATACATCTGCAGGTCCTTGACCGGCTTGAGCAGGACGTAGTTGTTCAGGAACTTGCCGCCCTCCTCGACCACGCCCGCCGAGCGCGGGCGCACGGCCACGGAGTCGGACCAGTTGTGGACCATGGTGAAGGTCAGGGACGCGTTCTTCTTGACGAAAAACTCGGAGATGCCCAGGTGCGCGCCGGACCGGGTGCCGTGGGCCACGGAACAGCCGGTGATGATGTGCGCCTCGGCCCCCTCCTCGATGATCACGAGGTTGTGGACGTTCTGGCCCACGTTCTCGGACTTGAGCATGAGACAGGACTGGATGGGGTCCTTGATCTTGGCCCCGGCTTTGACCCGGATGAAGTAACCGCCGTGCAGGTTGTCGTAAGCGGACCGGGTGAACTCGTCCTTGTCCTTGTCCACCAGGGTCCAGAAGTACTCCTTGAGGCCGTCGTACTTCTTCAGGGCGTCCTTGATGTCCATGATCTCCACGCCCTCGTCCCTGGACTGACAGTGCACCGCGGACTGGTCCATCTGCAGGTAGGAGGCGGAACGGGTGGACAGGTCGGAGACCACGCCGGCCATGAGGAGCTGGTCCTTGTCCTCGTCGGACAGGGCGCTCAGATCGGTGATGGCCTCCTGGTTGAGGCCGTCAAACTTGAAATTCTTCAGATCGACTTTACTCATATCTATATCTCCCGTGCCGGGCTAGTTCATGCAGCGGACACATTCCTGGTAGCCGTGCTCCCGGATATGGTCCAGAATGTCTCTGGGACGGCCTTCGCAGCACAGATGGCCCTGATACAGGACCTGGCCCCGGTCGGCGTTCACGTAGTCGAGGATGTACCCGGTGTGGGTGATGATCAGTCCGGCGGTCTTGACCCGCTCCTTGCGCTCCTTGAGGCTCAGGTCCGGGGCCACGCTGAACTTGCCGTCCAGCACGTCGCGGGCCACCTTGCCCACGAGCTGCATGTTCTCCATGTCCACGCCGGACTCGGGCTCGTCGAAGAGCACCAGGTCGGGCTGCTGGGCCATGAGCTGGAGCAGTTCGGAACGCTTGATCTCACCGCCGGAAAAGCCCGCGTTGATGTCGCGGTCGAGGAAATCGCCCATGTTCACGGTCTCGGCCAGCAGGTCGGTGTTGACCTTGCCCTTGCGCGCGCACATCTGGACCAGATGGCGGGTGCGCAGGCCGTGGATGGTCGGGGGCCGCTGGAAGGACATGCCCATGCCCAGGCGCGCGCGCTCGTACATGGGGGCCTCGGTGATGTCCTGACCCTTGAAGATGATCCTGCCCTTGGTCACTTCGTAGCCGGAGAAACCCATCAGGGTCATGAGCAGGGAGGTCTTGCCCGAGCCGTTGGGGCCGAACAGGATAAAGGTCTCCCCGTCGTTTATCTGCAGATCGATCCCTTGCAGGACCTCTTTGTCACCGATATTGACATGCAAGTCTTCAATGGTCAGCATGTAATTCCTCGCTTTGAATGATGTGCAACAGGCTCATTACTCAAGCACGTCGCGGAAGTCCAGCGCTCGGTGCGCCGGGCGGCACCAGCCACCACCCTCAGGGGTTTCGAATATACTCGGCTCGACCAAAGGCAGGTTAAATGATGGGCAAGAAACGCATGAACAACCTTGGCGATCTCAAGCAGATCAAATTCAAGAAGGAAAAAGAGGACATCTACTCCCTTCCGTACCAGAAAAATGAGCCTCCAAAAGAAAAAGTCAACCCCGAGAGCGAACCCGAAGCCGAGGAAATCTTCATGGCCGCCATGCGGGGCGTGCAGCGCATGGATGGCTCTACCGGCCGCCAGGTCCCCCCTGCCGTGGCCTCCGGCCCGGCCCAGACCCTCGAGGACGAGACCGGCAACGACATGGACCGCTTCATGCGCGGCGACATCGAATTCGAACTCGAATACACCGACGAGTTCATGTACGGCTACGTGCGCGGCCTGGACATCAAGATATTCCAGCAGCTCAAGGCCGGTTCCCTGAGCGTGTCCGCCCACCTGGACCTGCACGGCATGACCTCGGACCAGGCGCGCGACTCCCTGCTCTTCTTCATCCGCGAGTCCTATCTCCAGGGATACCGCTGCGTGCTGGTGGTCACCGGACGCGGCAAGAACTCCCCCGGCGGGCAGCCCATACTGCGCACCGAGGCCGAGACCTGGCTGACCAAGGAGCCGCTTCGGCGCGTGGTCCTGGCCTTCTGCACGGCCCAGCCCAAGCACGGCGGCGCGGGCGCCCTCTACGTGCTGCTGCGCAAGCAGAAGAAGACCGAAGGCAAGGTCCGCTGGGACAAGATGATGAACTGGGAGGAATAACCCTCTCGTCAAAGGAGGAACCATGCAATCGCCTTTCGTCTCCGCACAGGAATTGGTCCGGGCCGTACTCGGCGTGGTCCGGGAATGCTTCGACGGCGCAGAGGACCGGGGCGCGTTTCTGGAACCCGGCCAGGGCGGCCTGCTCACCCTGCTGCAAGGATTGTCCGCGACGGAGGCGTCGACCCCGGTGGCGGGCGCGTCCATCGCCACCCACGCCCTGCATGTGGCCTTCAGCCTGGACGTCTTCACGGACTGGATCGAGGGGGTGCGGGACAGGGAATACAACTGGGACTCCAGCTGGGCCGTGTCCACGGTGGGTGACCCGGAATGGCGCGCCCTCTGCCGGAGAATGGCGGATCAGGCAGCAAGACTGCGGGAAGCCATCGAACGCAACGCCCCTGCGGACCTGGAGGCCGCCTGGGGCGCGGCCGGGGTCCTGGCGCACACGGCCTATCACCTGGGGGCCGTTCAGGTGAAGGCGGACGCCCTGTCCGACGGCCGATAGGCAAAAAGAAACCCCCGCCCTTTCCGGACGGGGGTTTTCGTTTCGTCTTTAGGCCTGAGCCTGCGCGGCGGCCTCTTCCGGGGCCGGGACGCGGTCGGCTCCGCCCAGCCCGGCCATATTCTTGGCGATGGCCAGCTCTTCGGCGGAGAAGATCTTGTTGATGTCGATGATGATGATGAACTGTTCGTTCTGGCGGCCCATGCCCTTGATGTACTCGGCGTTGATGGCCGCGCCCATCTTGGGAGCGGGTTCGATGGTGTCCGGGGTCATCTCGAAGACCTCGCGCACGGAATCGACCAGCGCACCCATGATGGTGAACTCGCCCTCGTACTCGATCTCCACGATGATGATGCAGGTGTCCACCGTGTCTTCGCCCTTGGACATGCCCAGCTTGAGGCGCATGTCCACCACGGGCACGGCGTGGCCGCGCAGGTTGATGACGCCGCGCATGAATTTGGGCGTCCTCGGGATCTTGGTGATGGAAGTCAGCTCCAGGACCTCGCGGACAGTTCCGATATCCAGGGCGAAGATCTCCTTGCCCAACGTGAAGGTCAAAAACTGATTGATATCTTTCAGAGCTTCATCAGCCATGCCAACCCCCTGATAACTTATACATTATGTGGTGAAACACCCGAGGCGGCCGCACCGGTCTGCGCTTGCGCCCCTCGGGGATTATCCAGCGTTCCTGCCTTTCTATTATACACGCCCGGAGGAAAACGCCATTATAAATATCCGATCCCGAAAACGGAAAACACACGGATGGCGGGAACAATCCTTAAAAAAAACGCCAAGTTGACTTTTTTTCTCAAAAAAGCGTTGACAACAAACCCGTGCACGGCTAGTTACTCACTTCGCGTCGGGATGTAGCGCAGTCTGGGAGCGCACTTGAATGGGGTTCAAGGGGTCGAAGGTTCAAATCCTTTCATCCCGACCAAACGAAGAAGTACCCCGGCGGGCCGATGAAAAATCGGCCTGCCATTTCTTCGAAAACAGCCGGAACGCTGCTGTAGCTCAATCGGTAGAGCGCGTCCTTGGTAAGGACGAGGTAGGCGGTTCAATCCCGCCCAGCAGCTCCATATAATTAAGAAAAACGCCCTTCACACGAAGGGCGTTTTTCTTGTGTCCATTGAAGGCCTCTGCGGCCTGCCTCGCTATGCCTTGTCCCAGCCCTGCGTCACCGCGCGGCCCTTCCTGTAGCGGAAATTACAGACTTCCCCACCCCAGGCCAGGGTGGTCGTCCGGTACAATCCGGTTCCTTCCGCGCGCGAGGCGGGGAAATCCACATAGCAGGGGTACGCGGCGAGTTCGGGGACGCCCTGCGCCGCGAAGTACTTCATCAGCCCGCACTCCGTGTAATCGATGCCCAGGTCATAGTCCGTCCCGTCGCCCCGAAAGACAGTCTGCACCCAGTCCATGGGATATCGCTTCCGTCGGCTGCGCTCCGCCCACGCCCGCAGAATTGCGTAGTATCCCGGCGAGAACAGCCGCTCGCCATTGGCCTTGAGCGTCGGCGCCTGCTGCGCGTAGCTGTGGGCGGCGAGATCGTAGACCAGCTTACCGACCTCCTTCGCGGTGACGCCATACGGGGACAAGGCCTTATACAGCGCCACATACTGCGGACCGACGACAAAGCTGGAATAGACCAGATTGTCCGGGCCGCCGATGTCCGGCAGCGGGAGGAGCCGCGCGTGCAGGACGCGAGCCTTTGTCAGCGCGGCCTGAAGGTCATTCGGGGAAAGCCGCCCTGCCAGGAGCTGACCGGCCCCGGCGCACAGCCCGGCAAAGGAGGCGTTCAGTTGATCGTCCGTCAGGGGAGCGACGATTCCCTGGGCAATGGAGGCGAAACAGGGACGTGAAGACAGGACGCATCCGGCCCCGAGCACGCCCAGCATAAAGGTTCGACGTGAGATCAGCATATGTCTATCCGTATGATCACAAGAGGTTGAGAGCGAAAATGTGCTACTACCTTACACCGTGCGCCATCCTTGCACCGGGGAAATTCATACGCCTGAAGGAAGCTGGAAACAATGGCCTTGGGGCCGGGCCGCGCGGGCAGGGCGCCCTCTGATCAAGACGCCGCCCTGCCCTGCGAAAAAACGCCGGACCATACGGACCGACGCTGCTTTATTTTCTCCCGGACCAGAGCGATCAGCCGTTGCTGTCGAATATCGTCCCCGTGGTCCGGGCCACGAGGTCGGCCAGGAGCTGTTCCAGGGAATAATCCGGGTCCGACGGCTTGCGCAGCTGGGCAGCCTGGTCCAGGAGCTGGGCCTGGCTCTCCAGATTGAGTTGCTGCGACTGGAGGCTGTCCTCCTTGCCCTGGTAGACGTCCAGGATGGCCGACATCTCGCTCTGCAGAGACTGGACGTAGCCGAGCTGGGTGGCCCGGGTGCCCGCCGCGCCCAGGTCCGCGCCGGTAAGATCGCTCCAGGCCACGCCGCTGGACGGGGTGTCCACGGAATGGAAGGTGATGTTGAACCCGCCGTTCTTGGAAGATTGGATGTAGACGTTGCCGTTGGCGTCGATCTGGTCCGTTCCCCACTGGGAGGAATCGAGCACCGCGATGCCGTTGAAGTCCGCGCCGGAAACGGTCCCGGTGATCTTGTCCCGAAGCGCGTCGAAATCGCTCTGGACCACGGCGCTGGTGCCGTCCAGCTCGCCGGTATTAATCTTGTCGATCATGTCTTCCATGTCGTTCAGGGCGTCCACGATGGTGCCCATCTCGGTCCGGGCCACGCCCATCATGGACGCGGCCTCGCCCACGTTGCGCGAGGCCTGGCGCACGGCCGAAGCATCGCCCCGCAGTTGGCCGCTGATGGCCTCCTCGAAGGGATTGGTGAAGGTGGCCGCCCTGACTGGTCCGCCCAGAACCAGGCTGCGCAGGTTCTGCCCCACGGTCGACGACCCGAACAGCTGGTTGGTCAGCATGTCCTGCTGCAACAGCTGCAACGAATAGTCGTAGAGGAAGCTCTTCTCGATGTCGGTCAGGGCCATACCGTCTCCCGATGGTAACAGTTCACCAAGTGCGTTATCGGCAGCCCCGCCATAAACTTTAGGGAGCGTGAACGCATATCGCCTTGTCGACATTCGGGAGCGAGCCACCGCCCTGCCGGAGCAATAACACTCCGTATTAACACGGTATTATACCAGCCACACACTGTCAGGCTTCCGGGAGAAAAGAAAAAGGCCGGCTTGCGCCGGCCTGGAGAGAGGAAGGCTCCCCTCGGAAGGGGCGTTATTGGACGAATTCGGCCATCTTGGCAAAGACCGGATGGCCGTTGTCGTAGCGCTCGACCACAAGGACGTCTTCAAGCTTGTCCACCTGCTTGATCATCTGGTCCAGGCGGTCGTCGGCATCCACCAGGAGCCATATCTTGCTGGTTTCGCCGCCGTTTACCGGCATGCAGGCAATGCCCTCGACGTTGTACGCCCGGCGCGCGAACAGGCCGCAGATGTGGGACATGACGCCGGGATGGTTGTTCACGGACAGTTCGATGACGGTCTGCTTACACATGGCTCTCACCTCCGATCATTTGGGAATTGGCCGCTCCGGGGGCCACCATGGGATAGACGGGTTCGTCCGGGCTGACGGGCACGTGGATCAGCGCCGGGCCGGGCTCGGCCAGGGCCTGCGCCAGGGTCCCTGCGGGGTCCTCGCAGTTGCCCAGGTCATAGGTGGCTATACCGAACCCGTCGGCGATCTTCAGAAAATCGACGCACTTACAATAATTTGAAGCGACGTACCGCTTGCCGTAGAAGAGGTCCTGCTGCTGGCGGACCAGCCCCAGGGCGTTGTTGTTGGTCAGGATGATCTTGATCGGGATGTCGTATTCCATGGCCGTGGCCAGGTCCTGGATGTTCATCATGATGGAGCCGTCGCCCGAGAAGCAGATGACCGGCTTGTCCGGGGCGGCCAGGGCCGCGCCCAGGGCGGCGGGCATGCCGAACCCCATGGTCCCGAGCCCGCCGGAGGTCAGCCAGTGGCGCGGCTGGGTGAAGGGATAGACCTGGGCGGTGCGCATCTGGTGCTGGCCCACGTCGGTGCAGACGATGGCCTGGTCCCCGGCCAGTTCGGCGGCCTTGAGGATGACCCCGTAGGGCGAGGTCGGGTCGTCCGCGCCCGGAACGATCATGGGATGGGCGGCCTTGAGGGCCTCGATCCGGCTGTTCCAGCCGGTCCGGTTCCTGCGCTCGATGTGCGGCAGCAGCGCCCCGAGCACGTCGGCCACGTCGCCGCGCACCGAGGCGTGGGCGGTCTTGATCTTGTCCAGCTCGCTCGGGTCGATGTCCATGTGGATGATCTTCGCGTTGGGGCAGAATTCCGAGACCTTGCCCGTGGCCCGGTCGTCGAAGCGCACGCCCACGGCGATGAGCAGATCGCACTCCTCCAGCGCCAGGTTGGTGTAGCGTGCCGCATGCATGCCGAGCATGCCGAGGTTCAGCGGATGGCCCGTGGGAATGGTTCCCAGACCCATCAGGGTCATGGCCGCCGGGATGGCCCCCTTCTCGGCCACGGCCAGGGCCTGGGACGCGGAGTCGGACTGGATCACGCCGCCGCCCAGATAGAGGACGGGCTTCTCGGCGCGGTTGATCATGGACGCGGCGTGTTCGATCTCGCCCTGGAACAGTTCGGGCGTGGCGTCCGGGACGCCGGGCTCGGGCCACTGGTCGAACTCCACCATGGCCGTCTGCACGTCCTTGGGCACGTCGATGACCACCGGGCCGGGGCGGCCGCTCGCGGCGATGCGGAAGGCGTCGGGGATGACCTTCAGCAGGTCCTCGGCGGACCGGACCAGAAAATTGTGCTTGGTGATGGGCACGGACAGGCCGTAGGTGTCCACCTCCTGGAAGGCATCAGTGCCGATCATGGACAGGGGCACCTGGCCGGTGATGCAGATGATCGGGATGGAATCGAGCTTGGCGTCGGCGATGGCCGTCAGGGTGTTGGTCGCTCCGGGACCGGAAGTGGCGAAGAAGACCGCGGGCTTGCCCGTGACCCGGGCCATGCCCTGGGCGATGAACCCGGCCCCCTGCTCGTGCCGGGTCAGGATGTGTTTGATCTCGCCGCTTTGCCCCAGGGCGTCGTAGAGCGGCAGATTCGCGCCCCCCGGAATACCGGCAATGGTCCGCACACCCTGCCGTTCCAGCAACTTGATGGTTATTTCCGCACCTGACATTTTCATGAGAGCCTCCTGTTGCCCCGTGTCCGGTGGGAATTAACGAACAACCCCCACCGGTTAGCACCGACGGGGGTTGTAAGAAATTCGCTTGTAACTATCCCGCTATGGCGCGTCCCTATGAACACCACCTACTACTACGTCCACGACGACGCATACGCTGGCCACGGCTAGGCTGGCGGGAATGATGGAAATGGTGTTTTCGAAACGCAACATGGAAAGTTCCTTTTGTTCTTAGGATTTTGATTAGTCCGGCCAAAACGAAAGGTCAAGTACTTTCCCGAAAGAAACTTGCCATTCCGTTCAACTCCGCCTATTGGATGGCAAAATTCCTAAGGAAGACAACCATGCGCATACTCCTGATCCTGGCCCATCCGGACCCGAACAGCCTGAACCACGCCATCGCGGCCGCCGCGCGGCAAACCCTGGAGCAAAACGGCCACGAGGTCCTTTTCCACGACCTCCATGCCGAGGGATTCGACCCCCTGCTGCCCGCCGGGGAAATCCCGCGCGGGGCGACCCTGCCCGGCGACGTGGCCCGCCACTGCGAAGAGGCGGCACAGGCCGACGGCCTGATCATCGTCCATCCCAACTGGTGGGGCATGCCCCCGGCCATTCTGGCCGGATGGGTGGACCGGGTCATGCGGCCCGGCACGGCCTACGAGTTCGTCGGGGAAGACGGCGGCGAGGGCGTGCCCGTAGGCCTGCTCAAGGCGGACAAGGCCATCGTCCTCAACACCTCGAACACGGAGGCAGGCCGCGAGGAAACGGTCTTCGGCGACCCGCTGGAGCGGATCTGGAAGGACTGCGTCTTCGGCCTGTGCGGCGTGGCGGACGTCACCCGGCGCATGTTCCGGATCGTCTGCACCTCCACGGCGCAGGAACGGCGCGAGTGGTTGGACGAAACGGCCCGGATAGTGGCCGAGACCTTCCCGCCCGAGGCGTGATCAAAAAGGCCGGGAACGCCCGCACGGCAAGCGATCAGTCGTGATCGGCCCGTTTCAGAGCCGGTCCACGACGAGCCACAGGGCGGCGGCCCCGACGAACAGCCGGACCACGTGGCCGATGTTGAAATGATAGCCCCAATTGATGGTGAACAGGAGCACCACGGCGGCGACGAAGCCGCCAAGGATGCACTTCCTCCAGATGTTCATACGCAATAGATTCATGTAAACCTCGAAAAAGGGTTGCGACGCGTCGCAACCCTTTTGTTGTGATCGGATGGGCCCGCCGTGCTATTTCTTGGCGGGCTTGCTCTTGGTCGTTTTCTTGGCGGAGGACTTCTTCTCGTCCTTTTCGTCCTTGCCGAAGGCGGCCAGCTTGTCGGCCAGCCCCCGCAGCTTGTCGTCCACCAGCTTGTTGATGCTCTTGGCGGGGTACGTGCCGTCGGCCTTGCGTTCGCCCGCCTTCATGCCGGTCAGGATCTCGATGCCCTCGTCAATGGTCTTCACGGCCCAGATGTGGAACTTGCCGTCCCTGACCGCCTCGATGACCTCGTCGCGGAGCATCAGGTCCTTGATGTTGGGGTACGGGATCATGACGCCCTGCTTGCCGGTCAGGCCCGCGTGCTTGCAGCACAGGAAGAACCCTTCGATCTTCTGGTTCACGCCGCCGATGGGCTGGACCTCGCCGTACTGGTTCACCGAGCCGGTGACCGCGATATACTGGCGAATGGGCACCCCGGACAGGCTCGACAACAGGGCGTAGAGCTCCGTGGACGAGGCCGAATCGCCGTCGATGCCGCCGTAGGACTGCTCGAAGGCGATGCTGGCTGCGAGCGACATGGGCTTGTCCTGGGCGAACCGGCTGCGCAGGAATCCGGACAGGATGAGCATGCCCTTGTTGTGGGTCGGGCCGGACATGTCCGCCTCGCGCTCGATATTGATGATACCTTCCTTGCCCAGCGACGTAACCGCCGTGATCCTTGAAGGTTTGCCGAACATATAATCGCCTAAGGAATACACGGCCAGGCCGTTGACCTGACCCGCGACCTCGCCGTCCGTGTCCACGAACAGGCTGCCGCGATCGATCATCTCCTGGATGCGCTCCTCCACCTGGTTGGCGCGGTAGACCTTGGCCTTAATGGCCTCCTTGACGTGCTCGCCGGTGACCGTGTCGGCCTCGGCGCGGCCCGCGAAGTAGTCGGCCTCGCTCAGGAGATCGCCCAGACCCGGAAAGGCCGTGGTGATCTTCTCCTGCCTGCCCGCCCAACGGACGCCTTCCTCCAGTACGGCAGCCACGCCGGACTGGTCGAAGGGCTTGAGGCCGTTGCGGTCCACCTCGCCCTTGACGAACCGGGCCACTTCAAGCACCGACTCGTCGGTCACGTCCATGCTCGACTCGTAGTCGGCCCGGACCTTGAAGATCTTGGGCACGTCCTCGTCGTAGTTGCGCAGTATGGCGTAGAGGTACGGGCTGCCGAGCACGACGACCTTGACGGCCATCTCGATGGGCTCGGGCTTCAACCCCGTGGCGCTGATGAAGTAGTACGGGTCGAAGGTCTCGATCTCGATCTTTTCGGTCTTGAGCGCCCGTTTCAGGGTCTGCCACACGCCCGGCTCCATGATGGCGTCCATCAGGTTGATGACCAGATAGCCGCCGTTGGCCTTGACGAAGGAGCCCGCCTTGATCTTGGTGTAGTCCGTGTGCCAGCCGCCCATGCGGTCCATGACCCGCTCGATGGAGCCGAACAGGTTGCGGTACGTGGGGTAGGACTCCACGATGACCGGCGGCCCCTGCGTCTCGGCGTTGTCCACCAGCAGGTTGACCTGATACGGCTGGAAGACCATCTCGGCCGAGGGACCGGGCATGATCATGCCGGGGATCGGGCCGGGCTGGCCGCCGCTCCCCAGGGCCTTGATGGAGTCCAGGTCCTCGACCATGTTGTCGAGCACGGAGTCCAGGTATTTCGAGATCTTGTCGTCGTGGTACGCCTCGCACAGCGGCTTGACGAACTCCTGGGCCAGGGCCAGGAACATGAGCTTGTCCACCTCGCGGTGCTTCTCGCCCACTTCCTTCTGGAGCTCCTTGAGCTCCTGGACGATGTGATCGATCTGCTCCTTGAGTTCCAGCCGCTTGTCACGCAGTTTTTCAAACTCGTCGCGGGGGAAGCGCCCCTTGTCGACCAGCTCCTCGAGCTCGATCATGCGCTTGGGCTCGCCGTCCACCAGCGGGACCACGTCGGGCCGCTGGATGGGGCCCATCTGCATGCGGACCACCACCAGGCCGGTGTCCTTCACCTGGTCCTCGATGGCCTTGTAGAAGCCCATGACCTTCTTCTCATGGGCCTCGGCGATCTCGTTCTTGCGGGCGATGTACTCCTCGCTCTCGAAGAGTTGCGGAACCTCGCGTTTGATGGTCTCCAGGAACTTCTGCATGTCCTTCTTGAAGCGGTCGCCCTGCCCCGGTTCGAAGCGGAGCAGGATGGGCGCCTCGGGATGCTTGAAGTTGTTCACGTAGCAGATGTCGCTGGGCGTGGCGCGTCCGTCGCCCATCTCGCCCAGGAGCTTGCGCACCGTGGACAGGCGTCCGGTGCCGGGCTGGCCCGTGACAAAGATGTTGTACCCCTTCTTGACCATGCCCAGGCCGAAGCGGAAGGCCTCGACGCCGCGCTTTTGGCCGATGATGTCCTTCTGGGGTTCAAGGTCATCGGTCGTCTTGATGGATAGTTGATCAGGGCCCGGGGTCCACTTGAGCTTTTCAACGGGAACTTCGAATGTAGTGCTTGTCTTGGCCATGAATCCGTCTCCGTAGGTTATTTCCGGGAAATTGCAACTTTTTGCCCCGACTGGACCGCGCACTTGGGCAGCCTGACCACGAGCACGCCGTCGGCGAACTCCGCACTGACGCCGCTTGTGTCGATGCGGCACGGCAGGCGCAGTTCCTTGTGGAAACTGTGGGTGCTGGCGTGTCCGGGACCGGACTCGCGGGTCTCGGCGACGATGGAGAGCTGCCGGTCCATCACCGAGACATGCACGTCGTCCGGGTCCATGGTGCCGAGTTCGAGCCTGACCAGCAGGGTCTCCCCCTCTTGCTCAAGGCTGAGATCGCCCGCCATGCGGCAGAACATGGAAGGCAGGTTGAAGTCGGCGCACAGATCGTCAAAGAGCCGATCCACGTCGCTGCGCATGCGCGAGATTTCGTCGCGGCTCCATCGTTTCAAATCAGCCATTGACGCTAACCCTCCTTTGCGAATCAACCGTCAAAGCAATGTCAAATCAGTAGTGATTACCAATACACTCTACAACACCTACGAGAAAAAAAACAGGGGCTTGACGATTTTTCGTCAAGCCCCTGTGATGGCGCGGCGGAATCCCCTCCCTCTAAAGACTGCGGAAGAGATTGGATATGGCCAGGATGACGAACCCGGTAGCCACGAGCCAGAAGGGCCGGACCAGGTTCTCAAGAACCGGGATGGACATGACGTCGATCTGTATGAATATGCCGAGAAGGCCGATGATGACGCCGACGATCCAGGTGAGCAGTTGTGGTGCGCTGAGATTCATGGGGAAAAGCTCCAGTGATTGAGACGGGTGAAATGCTGTTTAATCTACTCGGAATCCTTGACGAACTCTTCCGCCGCATCCCTGGGAAGCGGCCGGGAATACAGGTAGCCCTGACCGTAATCGCATTGCAGGGAATAAAGCAAGTCCCTTTGGCGCTCGGTCTCGATGCCCTCGGCCACGACCCGCAGCCGCAGGGAATGGGCCATATTCACGATGGCCCGGATGATCTCGATGTTTTCCGGCGTGGACTCCATGCGCTGGACGAAGCTCAGGTCGATCTTGAGCTGGTCCGTGGGGAATTTCTGCAGATAGCTCATGGACGAATACCCGGTGCCGAAGTCGTCGATAGCCAGGAGTATACCGAGATTTTTCAACGACTTCAACTGATTCACCGACTTGATGGCGTCGAGCATGACCACGGTCTCAGTGATCTCCAGTTTCAGCCGGCCGGGCCGCAGGCCCGACCGCTCCAGGATGCGCTCCACGTGGCCCGCCAGCGAGCTTTCGGCGAACTGCTTGGCCGAGATGTTCACGGCCATGGTCAGGTTCTCCGCCGCCGGGTACAACCGGGTCCACTCCTGCATGGCCGTGCAGGCCTCTTCCAGGATCTGGGCGCCGAGGGTCACGATCTGCCCGGTCTCTTCGGCCACGGGGATGAATTCGCCGGGGCTGACCGGGCCGCGCTCGGGGTGGTTCCACCGGGCCAGGGCCTCGAACCCGTAGAGGCTGCCGTCGGCCAGGTTGACGATGGGCTGGTAGTGCGCGGTGAACTCCCGGGCCTCCAGGGCCCGTTTGAGCTCGTTTTCCACGGCCAGGACGTTGACCATGCCCTCGCGCATGCGTTTGTCGTAGACCGCGATCCGGTTCTTGCCCTCCTCCTTGGCCGCGTTCATGGCCACCTGGGCGTTGTGCACGACCTCCTCGGAGTCGACGTCCGCGCTGGAGCCGATGTCGTAGCCGATGCTGGCCGACAGGGCGAAGGTGATGCCGTCCACCTCCACCGGCTCCTTGAAGGAGTCGAACACCTTGCGGATCAGAGGCCGGACCTCGCTTCGCCTGGGGATGTCCTCAAGGAGCACGCCGAACTCGTCGCCGCCGAACCGGGCCACGGTGTCGATGGGCCGGACCTTCTGCTGGAGCTTGACCCCGAGCCGGACCATGAGCTTGTCGCCCACGCTGTGCCCGTAGTGGTCGTTGACCGCCTGGAAGCGGTCCATGTTGATGAACAGGACCGCGAAATGCTCGCCGGTGCGCGAACACCGCTCCGCCGCCCGGTTCAGCCGCTCCAGGAACAAGGCGCGGTTGGGCAGCCCGGTCAGGGTGTCGTGGAAGGCGCTGTGCTTCAGCTTGCTCTCGATGAGCTTGCGGTTGGTGATGTCGCGCATGCTCAGGCGGATGCCCAGCGGCGCGCCCTCGTCCGAAAAAATGGAGTGCCGGACCAGGCTCAGCCACTTGGTCCTGGCGTTGATGTCGCTGATCCGGAAATCGAGGCTCTCCTCGTCGCCCACGGTATCGTCCTGCATGAACTGGATCCACCTGTTCAGGTCTTCCTGATGGACGAGGCGCTGCATCAAGTCCGGCTCGTCGAAAAACCGTTCGGGCGGGTACCCGCTGATCCGTTCGCAGGAAGGCGAAATGTAGCGGAGCTTGCCGTCCGGTCCGATCCAGCTCTCCCAGTCGTAGTTGTAGTCGGCCACCATGCGGTAGCGCTCCTCGGACCGGGCCAGGGCCTCCCGGGAGGCCTTGAGCTCCTCCACCGTGGCCTCAAGCCGCCGGGTGGTCTCCAGCAGGGACCGCTTGTGCCGGTGCAGGTCAGCGAAAATATTGGTCTTGCCGCGCAGGATCTCCGGCTCGACAGGTTTGAACAGATAGTCCACCGCCCCCAGCTCGTAGCCGTGGAACACGTGCCGCTGTTCCTTGCTGATGGCGGTGATGAAGATGATCGGAAGGTTCCGCGTGGCCTCCGAGCTCCGCAGCCGTTCGGCCAGCTCGAAACCGTCCATCCCCGGCATCATGACGTCCAGCAGGGCCACGGCGAAGTCGTGGTCCGGGATCATTTTCAAGGCCTCCGCCCCGGACGTGGCCATCTTCAGGTTGAGGTCCTGCCCCCGGAGGATGCCCTCAACCAGCTTGAGATTGATCCGTTCGTCGTCGACGACGAGGACGTCCACTATATCACTCATTTCATTTCCTTGTTCGACTCCAGGCACAAAGCGCGCCCCTTCTCAAAAATAGACCATATCCCAGCTTGTTCCCGAATGATGTTATAAATTCCGTGATTGAAAAACCATTTTATTGGAATAGTTGGTTCTTTGCGCTATGCTCCGACCTGGTTTGACACGCCGGAAACAAACCCCCTATAGACCGTTTCGTCAAAAACGAAACAGGAGAATCTTATGTCCGACAAATTAAAACAATTCAAGCAGACTCTTGATGACCATCATCAATGGCCGTGCCCCTACGTCTACAAATTCATCGTCCCGGCGGAGAGTCTCGACCGTTTCCAGCAGCTGTTCGCTTCCGAAGAGCTTGAGACCCGCCAGTCCAGGACAGGAAAATATACCAGCGTGACAATAACTTCGACCATGTGTTCCGCCGACGAAGTCATGGCCGTCTACGAAAAGGCGGCCCAGGTTCCCGGGGTCATGTCGCTGTAATCGGTCCTCAAGACTTTACAGTCGGCGCGGCGGGACTTACTGTAAACAAATATGATCGTATCACACTTGTTACAACTGTTCAGACATCCTCAGCCATCTCGGAGAGACTATGTGGGAATATACCGACAAAGTTAAGGACCATTTCCTGAACCCGCGCAACGTCGGCACCATCGAGGACGCCGACGGGGTCGGCGAAGTCGGCTCGCTGGCCTGCGGCGACGCCCTGACCCTGTACATCAAGGTTGACGACGACGGGAAGATCACCGACGCCAAGTTCCAGACCTTCGGCTGCGCCAGCGCAATCGCCTCCAGTTCCGCCCTGACCGAACTGCTCATCGGCAAGACCGTGGAAGAGGCGGAAAAGATCACCAACAAGGACATCGCCGAATACCTGGGCGGCCTGCCGCGCGAGAAGATGCACTGCTCGGTCATGGGCCAGGAGGCCCTGGAGCAGGCCATCAAGAACATGCGCGGGGAGGCCCCTTCCAAGGCGGAGCACTCCCACGAGGGCGAGCTCATCTGCGAATGCTTCGGCGTGTTCGACGAGGAAATCCTCGAGGCCATCAAGGTCAACGACCTCAAGACCGTGGAGGACGTGACCAACTTCACCAAGGCGGGAGGCGGCTGCGGCAAGTGCATCCCCGACCTCGAACGCCTCCTGGCCGAGGCCCACGGCCAGGGCGTCTGCCCCACCCCGTCGGACAAGCCCGCCTTCCCGGCCGAGGGCATGACCAACATCCAGCGCATGCACCTCATCGAATCGGTCATCGACAACGACGTCCGGCCCAAGCTCAAGGCGGACGGCGGCAATATCGAACTGGTGGACATCGACCGCGACACCGTGGTGGTCCGCTTCCTGGGCATGTGCTCGGGCTGCCCGTCCAGCCAGGCGACCCTCAACAACCTGGTCGAGTCCAGCCTCAGGGAAAAGGTCGATCCCGGCCTGAAGGTGCGGGAGGGATAACCATGCAGACCATCTATCTGGACAACAACGCCACCACCCAGGTGGACCCGGCCGTGTTCGAGGCCATGAAGCCCTATTTCACCGAACTCTACGGCAACCCCTCGTCCATGCACCGCTTCGGCGGCCAGGTGGGCGTCAAGCTGAAGGAAGCCCGCGCCTCGGTGGCCGGTCTGCTCGGCTGCGAACCCGAGGAGATCATCTTCACCTCCTGCGGTTCCGAGTCCGACAACACGGCCATCCGCTCGGCGTTGAACGCCCGGCCCGACCGGCGGCACATCGTCACCACCGCCGTGGAGCACCCGGCCATCCTGAGCCTGTGCAAATACCTTGAGAAGAAGGACGGCTACGAGGTCACCTACCTCGGCACCGACGAGTACGGCCGCCTGGATATCGAGGAATACAAGGCCGCCCTGCGCCCGGACACGGCCATCGTCTCGGTCATGTGGGCCAACAACGAGACCGGCAACATCTACCCCATCGAAGAGATGGCCCGGATCGCCAAGGAGCGCGACGTCTTCTTCCACACCGACGCGGTCCAGGCCGTGGGCAAGGTGGACATCGACCTGTCCAAGGTCCCGGTGGACATGCTCTCCCTGTCCGGGCACAAGCTGCACGCCCCCAAGGGCGTGGGCGCCCTGTTCGTGCGCAAGCGCCTACCCTTCCGCCCCTTCCTCATCGGCGGGCACCAGGAACGCAGCCGCCGCGCGGGCACCGAGAACACCACGGGCATCATCGCCCTGGGCAGGGCCTGCGAACTGGCCCGCGAGCACATGGCCGAGGAAAACACCGAAGTGAAACGGCTGCGCGACAAGCTCGAAAAGGGGCTGCTCGCGGCGGTCCCGGACACCAAGCTCAACGGCGACCCGGAACACCGTCTGCCCAACACCTCGAACATCTCCTTCGGCTACGTGGAGGGCGAGGCCATCCTGCTGATGATGGACCAGGTGGGCATCGCGGCCAGCTCCGGCTCGGCCTGCACCTCGGGCAGCCTGGAACCGTCCCACGTGCTCCGCGCCATGGGCGTGCCCTTCACCTTCGCTCACGGGTCCATCCGCTTCTCCTTGAGTCGGTTTAACACCGAGAAGGAGATCGACTTCGTCGTCGAGACCCTGCCGCCCATCATCGAGAACCTGCGCAAACTCTCGCCGTTTTTGGCGGAAAAGCAGGCCCCGGCCTGCACCAAAAGCTTTTCGGAGTAATCATGAGAATAGCCGACAGCATGACGGATCTCATCGGCCGGACGCCCTTGGTCCGCCTGAACAGCCTCGCGGACGGACTCAAGGCCGAAGTGGTGGCCAAACTCGAATTCTACAATCCGTGCGGATCGGTCAAGGACCGCATCGGTGCGAACATGGTCGAGACCGCCCTTGCGGACGGAACCATTGACGAAAACACGGTCCTGGTGGAGCCGACCTCCGGCAACACCGGCATCGGCCTGGCCTTCATCTGCGCGGTCAAGGGCATGCGCCTGATCCTGACCATGCCCGAATCCATGTCCATGGAACGCCGCAAGCTGCTCCACGGGCTGGGCGCGGAACTGGTCCTGACCCCGGCCGCCGAGGGCATGAAAGGGGCCATCGCGCGGGCCAGGAAGATCGTCGAAGAGACGGACAACGCCTTCATGCCCATGCAGTTCGAGAACCCGGCCAACCCCGATGCCCATCGCAAGACCACGGGCCCGGAGATCTGGGAGGACACGGACGGCAAGGTGGACATCTTCGTGGCCGGCGTGGGCACCGGCGGCACCCTGACCGGCGTGGCCGAGGCCCTCAAGGCCCGAAAACCCGGAGTCCGGGCCGTGGCCGTCGAGCCCGACGCCTCCCCGGTCCTGTCCGGCGGCGAGCCCGGCCCCCACGCCATCCAGGGCATCGGCGCGGGCTTCGTGCCCGACATCCTGAACACGGACGTCGTCGACGAAATCATCCGCATCAAGAACGACGACGCGGTGGAGACGGCCAAGCGGCTCATGCGCGAGGAAGGCATACTCTGCGGCATCTCGTCCGGCGCCAACTGCGCGGCGGCCCTGGAACTGGCCCGGCGCGAGGAAAACGCGGGCAAGATGATCGTCTTCATCGTCTGCGACACCGGCGAAAGGTACCTGAGCACCCCGCTCTTCAGCTAGAGGAGATTCCATGACCAGTGAAGACTACACATTGGCGGATGTGGTCGCGCTCCTCGTGGAGTCCGGAGACAAGGGCTCGCACCGCAGGGCGGGCGAGGCGCCCATGCCCTCGGTGGACATCCTGCGCGGGATCGTCGAGGACCTGCGCTGCGTCCTGTTTCCCGGTTATTTCGGGCCGTCCGAGATCACCCCGGACACCATGCCCTACTACATCGGCTCCACCCTGGACCAGCTGGAACGCAAGCTCGCGGACCAGATCAACCGGGGCTACTGCTTCGTCTGCGACGCCACCACCACCGAGCGGTGCAACGACTGCGAGCAGCGGGCCAAGAGCATAGCCAAGAAATTCATCACCAAACTGCCCGAGATCAGGGAGTACCTGCTGACCGACGTGGAGGCGGCCTACATCGGCGACCCGGCGGCCAAGACCCACGGGGAGACCATCTTCTGCTACCCGTCCATCCGGGCTCTGACCAACCACCGCATCGCCCACGAGCTGTACAAGCTCGGCGTGGACATCATCCCCCGGATCATCGGCGAGATGGCCCACTCGGACACGGGCATCGACATCCACCCGGGCGCGACCATCGGCCGGTCCTTCTTCATCGACCACGGTACGGGCACGGTCATCGGCGAGACCTGCATCATCGGCGACAACGTACGCGTGTACCAGGGCGTGACCCTGGGGGCCAAGAGCTTCCCCAAGGGCGAGGACGAGATGCTCATCAAGGGGCTGCCCCGCCACCCCATCGTGGAGGACGACGTGATCATCTACGCCGGGGCGACCATCCTGGGCCGGATCACCATCGGCCGGGAAGCGGTCATCGGCGGCAACGTCTGGATCGTGCGCGACGTCCCGGCCGGGGCGCAGATTGTCCAGACCAGGGCCCTGGAACAATCCTTCGAGGACGGTGCAGGCATCTGATCCTTCCTGAATCATTTAGGAATAATTCAAATAAAAAGGGAGGCATGGATAACCATGCCCCCCTTTTCTTCATGTCGAACTTTAACTATTTTCCCAGCTCTCGAACCATGTCGACAACGGGCTGGCCCGTGGGCGACTTGGCCTCTGGGTTGATGGCCAGGACCTCTTTCCAGGCCTTGGCGGCGGACGCCGGATCGTTCAGATCGTGGAGGTAGACGATGCCCATGTTGAACCTGGACGTGATGTGGGTCTTGTCCAGGGCGGCGGCGTGGCCGAAGGCGCCCACGGCCTTTTCGAACTGCTTGGTGCGCCGGTACATGACCCCCAGGTCGGACCAGACGTTGACCTCATTGGGCTTGAGCTCCAGGGCCCGCTCGTAGGCGTTGACCGCCCGGGCGGGCAGGTTGTGGTCAAAGCAGAAATTGCCGAGCTGTATCCATAGGTCCGCGTTGGTCGGGTCGGCGGCCGCGGCGTTCTCCATGCTGGCCAGAGCCTCGGGGTCGGCCGAATGCGGCACCGGGGACTCGGTGGGGGTGGCCTGGGCGGACACGTTCACCCGCTGCTCCCGCTGTCCCACGTAGAGCATGGTCACGGCGTTGCCGATGAATGCCCCAAGCAGGACCCCCATGACGGCCAGCATGATCGCCGAGCTTTTCTTGACATATTGGCCCTTCGACTCGTCGGCCTCGCGTTCGCGTTTATGTACTCCCATCGTATCTCCTGATTCTTGTTTTTTATGGTCCGGACCTTGTCGTCCACCTGTAACAAAAGCACGTTTCGCAAGCCGTGTAAACATTGTGCAAGTCCCCGCGCCGCCCGTGCAATACTTGACTTCCGGCCCGGCTTATACCAATCTACGCCGTCTCAAAAAGTGGACACTTTCATCTAAAGAAATATACGGTTCCCGGAGGACTTGAAAACCCATGAGCGATTACAAGAACACCTTGCTCCTGCCCAAGACCACGTTTCCCATGAAGGCCAACCTCAAGCAACGCGAGCCTGAAATGCTCAAGTTCTGGGAGGAAATCAAGGCCTATGACGAAATGGTCGCGGCCGGAGACGCCGAAGACAGGTACGTGCTGCACGACGGTCCTCCCTACGCCAACGGCCACATCCACATGGGCACGGCCCTGAACAAGATCCTCAAGGACATCATCGTCAAGGCCCGGAACATCCAGGGCCAGAAGGCCGAATACGTGCCCGGCTGGGACTGCCACGGCCTGCCCATCGAACACAAGGTCGAGCAGGAGCTGAAGAAGAAGAACAAGGAACTGGACACCCTGACCATCCGCAAGATCTGCCGTTCCTACGCCGCCAAATGGCTGGATACCCAGCGCAGCGAGTTCAAGCGGCTGGGCGTGTTCGGCGTCTGGGACGACCCGTACATGACCATGAAGCCCGAGTACGAGGCGGCCACCGCCCGCGAGCTCGGCCGGTTCATGGAGCGCGACGGCGTGGTCCGGGGCAAGAAGCCCATCTACTGGTGCTGCGACTGCCGCACCGCCTTGGCCGAGGCCGAAGTGGAATACGAGGACCACACCTCCCCGTCCATCTACGTCCGCTTCCCCATGGCCGACGAGAATTTCAAGAAGATCGCGGACATCGACGTCTCCAAACTGTACATCCTCATCTGGACGACCACCCCGTGGACCATCCCGGACAACATGGCCGTGGCCGTGCACCCGGACTTCGACTACGTGCTGGTCAAGGTCGGCGACGCCTACTACGTCCTGGCCGAGGCCCTGCTCGAATCCTGCGCCGCCAAGTTCGGCTGGGAATCCTACGAGACCCTGTCCACCTTCCGGGGCGCAGAGATCGAGGGCATGAAGGCCAAGCACCCCATCTACGACCGCGAGTCCCCGGTGGTCCTGGCCGACTACGTGACCTTCGACACCGGCACGGGCTGCGTCCACACCGCCCCGGGCCACGGCCGTGAGGACTTCGAGACCGGCCTGCGCTACGGGCTGGAAATCTACTCGCCCATGAACGACCGGGGCCAGTTCCTGCCCGAGGTCGAATTCTTCGCCGGACTGAACGTCTGGGAGGCCAACCCCAAGGTCATCGAAAAGCTGACTGAGGTGGGCAACCTGATGGCCTCGGAGAATATCTCGCACTCCTACCCGCACTGCTGGCGCTGCAAGCAGCCGGTCATCTTCCGGGCCACCACCCAGTGGTTCATCGGCATGGACGAGAACGACCTGCGCAAGCGCGCCCTGAACGCCATCCGCAACGAGGTCCAGTGGGTCCCGTCCTGGGGCGAGGAGCGCATCTACTCCATGGTTGAGAACCGGCCCGACTGGTGCATCTCCCGCCAGCGCAACTGGGGCGTGCCCATCTCCGCGCTGATCTGCGAGGACTGCGACGAGACCTGGTTCGACGCCCAGTGGGTCTACGATATCTGCGACAGGTACGCGAAACACGAGACCGGCTGCGACTACTGGTTCGAGGCCCCGCTCGAGGAGATCGTGCCCAAGGGGCTGACCTGCCCCAAATGCGGCGGCACCCACTGGAAGCGCGAGACCGACATCCTGGACGTCTGGTTCGACTCCGGCACCAGCTACGCCGCCGTGGTGGAGCAGCGCAAGGAGACCCGCTTCCCGTCCGACCTGTACCTGGAGGGCTCGGACCAGCATCGCGGCTGGTTCCACTCCTCCCTGCTGGCCTCGGTGGGTACCCGCGACGTGCCGCCCTACAAGACCGTCCTGACCCACGGCTACGTGGTCGACGCCGAAGGGCGCAAGATGTCCAAGTCCATCGGCAACGTCCTGGCGCCCCAGGAGATCATCGACAAGTTCGGCGCGGAAATCCTGCGCATGTGGGTCTCCGCCTCCAACTACCAGGAGGACATCCGCATCTCGGACGAGACCCTGAACCGTCTGGTGGACGCCTACCGCCGCATCCGCAACACCTGCCGCTACCTCTTGTCGAACCTGAACGACTTCGACCCCGCGCACAAGGTGGCCGTGGCCGACATGTCGCCGCTGGACCGCTACGCGCTCGACATGGTAGTGCGCCAGCACGACGCCATCCGCACGGCCTACCGCAAATTCGAGTTCCACAAGGTCTACCACACCCTGCACAACCTCTGTGTGGTCGACCTGTCCGCCTTCTACCTCGATATCATCAAGGACCGCCTGTACGTGGAGGAAGAGGACGGTATCAAGCGCCGTTCGGCCCAGACCGTGCTCTGGCAGATCCTGCTCATGCTCCTGGAGGACATGGCCCCGGTCCTGTCCTTCACCGCCGAGGAGGCCTTCCAGGACCTGCCCGAGGCCATCAAAAACGCCCTGCCCCAGAACAAGACGGTCTTCGCCCTGCGCTTCAAGCCCGAGCGGCCCGAACTGTCCGACGCGGAGCGCGCCCGTTGGGAGAAGCTGGCCCTGGTCCGCTCCGAGGTCAACAAGGCCATCGAGCCCAAGCGCAAGGACCGGGTCATCGGCAAGTCCCTGGACGCCCAGGTAACCCTGTACGCCGACAAGGACATCCGCGAGTTGGTCTCCACCGAGGACATCGACCCGCGCGAGTTCTTCATCATCTCCAAGCTGGTCCTGGACGAGCCGGAGAACGCCCCGGCGGACGCCTACGTCGGCGAGGACCTGGCCGACCTCAAGGTGGCCGTGGCCGCCGCGCCCGGCGAGAAGTGCGAACGGTGCTGGCGCATCGTCGAGGATCTGGGCACCGCCCCGGACTACCCCGACGCCTGCCCGCGCTGCACCGCCGTGCTGAAGACCCTCACCTAGGACGCCCATGAACCGGTACAAGCTGGCAGCACTCTGGGCGGCGGGCACGGTGGCGCTCGACCAGGCCACCAAGCTGATGGTGCACAATCTCATGCAACCGTGGACCGGCCGGGAGATCATTCCCGGCCTGTTCAATCTGGTCCACGTCCTGAACAAGGGCGCGGCCTGGGGGTTCCTGGACGACAACAACATCGACTGGCAGCGCCCCCTGTTCATCCTCATCTCCCTGGCCGCCGTCGCGATCATCACCTACATGATCCGGCTGACCCGGGACGGGGACCGCTGGATGATCGCCGGGCTCGGCATGATCGCGGGCGGAGCCGTGGGCAACGCCATCGACCGCGTCTGGCTCGGCTCGGTCATCGACTTCCTGGATTTCTACGCGGGCAGCTACCACTGGCCCGCGTTCAACGTGGCCGACAGCGCTTTGACGGTAGGCGCGGGCTGTATCATCGTGTCCACGCTACTCAACCGCAAGGACACCCGAAGGGCTTAAGCCCTATTAAGGAGAACGTGACATGTTCGCAGACTTCTCGGCCCTGACCCCAACGCAGTGGGCCATCGTGCTGGCTGCCGTGGGCGTCTGTTTTGGTTTCAGCGCCTGGTCCATCCTGGACGTCTGGAAGCGGAACTTCGAATCCCCGACGGAAAAGAGCCTGTGGATGCAGATCTGCATTTTTATTCCCATTCTCGGCGCTCTGACGTATCTTTTCCTCGGCAGAAAAAGAGGGAGCTTACAATGAAGATGAAAAATGTCAGTCTTTTCGCTATTCTTTTGATACTCCTGAGCATGTCGGCCCTGGCCGGCTGCGCCACCCGAACCGATGTGGAGGCCATGCAGTCGGACCGGCAGCAGGACCTCAACCGCATCCGCCAGCTGGAGGCCGAACTGGCCGAATCCAAGCAGCAGCTCAAGGCGGAAATCGAAAAATCCAACAATCCCCTGCGTGAACGATCCGCCGACATGTGGGCCGAGATCCAGTCCCTGCGCGCCGACATCGCCAAGATGCGCGGCGAGGTGGACACCCTGAACATCCGCCTGGATCGCCAGGTGGGCGCGGCCGACTCCTCCGTGACCGTGCAGGAACTGTCCAAGCGGCTGTCCGAAGTGGAATTCGCCATGGTCAACGAGCTCCAGGTGGACCTCCCCAAGATCAACAAGGGGAACGACGCCGTTGCGACCGGCACGACGGCCGCCCCGGCCACCGCTGCCACAGCTCCGGCCGACGCGCCCGAGGAAGGCGCGGCCGCCGCGCAGGCCCCGGCCAAGAACGTCACTGTCGGCGCCCCGGCCGCGGCAACCGCCGACCAGGCCGCCCAGACGGACACCGACCCGGCCAAGGCCCTCTACGACAAGGCCTACGCCCTGTACAAGGAAGGCAACTACGAGCGCGCCCGGTCCTACTGGGCCGAGTTCACCGACACCTTCAAGGGCCACGCCTTCACGCCCAGCGCCGTGTTCTGGCAGGGCCAGTGCTACTACATGCTCAAGGACTACGCCCGGGCCGTCATCCTCTACGAGGACGTCATCGAGAAGTACCAGAAGAGCTCCAAGTACAAGGCCGCCCTGCTCCGTTCCGGCTACTCCTGGGAACACCTGGGCAAGCCCGAGCTGGCCAAGATGCGCTTCGAGGAAATCATCAAGAAATTCCCCAAGTCCGTGGAGGCCACCCAGGCCAAGCGGTCCTTGGACAAAATGAAATAATTGCGGCCGCCGCGCCGCACGTGCCATAGAGGCATTCAGGACAGTCCCATGAACGAAGTCAAGAATGGTTTCAGGAAAATCGTCTACCTCTCCTTCCCGCCGGAGGTCTCCGGCAGGCCCGTGGTCTGCAATCTGCTGCGCAAGTTCAACCTGAGCTTCAACATCCTCAAGGCGGACATCTCCCCGCGCCACGAAGGAACCATGACCCTCGAGGTCTCGGGCCGGGAGGACGAGTTCCACAAGGGCATCGGCTACCTCAAGGAAAACGGCGTGCGCATCACCCCGGTGGCGCACAAGATCTTCCGCGACGAAGAGTCCTGTGTCCACTGCGGCGTGTGCACGGCCATGTGCCCCACGGACGCCCTGCGCCTGGACCGCGAAACCCTCAAGATAGTCTTCGACGTGGACAAGTGTTCGGCCTGCGGCATGTGCACCCGCGTCTGCCCGGTCAAGTGCATGACGCTCGACCTGGATGAAAACGGCAGGCCCTAAACTCCAGGGGGATCCCATGAGTGAAGAGAAACGTTCGTTTTCGCGGATACAGGTCAGGCTGAAGGCCCAGGCCAGGGTCATGGAGTCCCTGGACTCCGCCCAGCTCTTCACCGGCGACGCCATGCCCCAGCCGATCACCCGCGAGGACTTCGTCCACAAGAGCAAGCTGCCCGAGGAAGTGACCGGTTTTCTCGTGGAAATGGACCGCAAGCTTGACCAGATCATCTCCATGCTCGGCCAGGACACCTTCAAGGTCGACTTCTCCCTGCCCCTGGAGGTCATGGAGATATCCGCCGCCGGGGTGAAATTCCGCTCCGCAAGGACGTTCCAGCCCGGCGACGCCCTGGAACTGATCATCTACCTCAGCCAGACTCCCCTGCGCCTTGCGGGCAGCAAGGGGCGCATTCTCGACCAGGAACCGGACACGGGCCTGTACCGTTTCGAATTCGTGGACCTGCGCGGATCGGACATGGAGGCCATCGTGCAATTCGTCTTCAAGGAACAGCGGGAACAGATCCGCAATTCCAAAATGTAGCCCCTCCCGGAGAACACGCATGACCAGCAATGAAGAATTGGTAAGGGAACTGATGGACAAGGTCTCCGACGAGCTCGTGGACACCCTCAAGGGAACCATCGCGGCCGCCGTCGAAAAAGAGATCGCCCGAAACCTCACCAAGGCGCTGATGGAAGGCGAGTTCTATCGCAGGGTCAACGAGGACCTGCAGGGCGGGCTCAAGAAGATCTACCAGGAAGTCAAGGCGGCCCGGGGCGGCACCGAGATCAAGTGCATCACCGCCGACATCGACCCCGAGGAGCTCTTCTCCGAGACCTCGGACCAGTTGGACGCCGTGCTCAAGACCACGGAAAAGGCCGCTGTGGAGATCATCGACATCGTCGAGAAGCTCCAGGATCTCCAGGGGTCCGTGTCCACCATCGTCAAGGGGTTCGAATCCGGCGGCGTGACCAAGGAAGACCGGGAAAGGCTCAAGGACATCAACAACACGCTGGGCACCGACCTGTCCAACATCATGGTCTCCCTGAGCTTCCAGGACCTGACCGGACAGCGGATCAAGAAGATCATCAATTCCATCCGTCAGATCGAACAGATCGTCCGCGAGGTCATGCTCTCCACCGGCCTGATGATCCGCCAGCGCGAGGTCGAGCCGGAAAAGGATTTCGAGGCCCTGTCCAAGGAAGCCCGGAGCGAGGCCACCTCGAAACTCCATGGGCCGACCGAAGGGACCAACCAGAACGACGTCGACGACCTGCTGGCCTCCCTCGGCCTGGACTAGGCCCGACGAATCGCCAACGGAAAAGGCCGCCCCGGATATCCGGGGCGGCCTTTTCCGCGTCTACGCCAGCCCTGCCGCTACCTGTCCTGGGTCAGGGACTCGTCGAGAAACATCGCAATGGCCTCGTTCATCCGCTCGTGAAACCGAACCCGGTCAAAGCCCTCGGGATCACTGGCCGGAGCGCCGACCGCCGCCTTCCGGTCCTCGGGAAACGGGGCGATAAAGGAAAAATGCCCAGCGTCGGGGACGACGACGTACTGTGGCGGGAACGGCAGTTTTTTCCTGATAAACTCCGCATTGTACGGGTACCGCAGGACATCGTCCTTCCCGGCCCGGAAAAGCAGCACCGGCACCGTGACCCCGGCAAGCGCGTCCGCGCCGTCGAAGATCACCCCCAGAGGGGCCAGCAGGACCACGGCCCGCACCCTGCCGTCCCGCAGTTCGCCGGCCTTTGCACGGTTCTGCCCGGCATCGGCGAACAACCGCCCCAGCCGCGACAGAATACCGCCTCCGGGACCGCAGAAGGCCACGTCTTCGCGATGCTCCGCACAATACCGCCCGATGGCCCCCAGGTCGGGGATGCCCCCGGCCAGAGCCAGGGCCGTGTGCCCGCCGGCGGAATGGCCGATGACTCCGATTCGTTTCGCATCAATGAAAGGAGCATACTCCGATTGGTTCAGCAGCCAGTCCAGCACGACGGAAACGTGGCGCGGACGGTTGATCCAATTGGCCCGGCTCCGCCCATCCGCGTCATCCTTGTAATTATTCCTCGGGTGCAGAAGAGAGACGACCACATATCCGCGTTCGGCCAGGTACATTGCCGTGTCCCGGTGGGCCATGTGGCTGCCGCCGGAACCGTGGGAGATGACGGCCAGGGGATGTTTGCCGGGAATGACCCTGGAGTCCCTGGCCACCCGCAGCCGGAATGGGCCCCACATGATTTCTGACGGCTTTTCGTCGGTCGGATACCAGACCACCCCGAGGATATCGTTGTCCGTGGGGGCATAGGCCACCGAGAACCGACTCACGCCGACGGAATACTCAGGCCGAGTTTCCTGGGCCCGGGCCGCTCCGACGAGACACAAGGGGATCACCAGCATCCAAACGAACCTCTGCACGCAAACCTCCAGCAGGATGAAGCGAATAAGGGAAGGCCCCGCACCGGCAAGCTGGAACGGGGCCTGTTATCAGTGGAGCAGGACCAGCCCGGCCAGGCCGAGCAGGATGAGGAAGCCCATGGAGTCCGTGATGGTCGTCAGGAAGATGCTCGAGGCCTGGGCCGGGTCGCGCCCCAGTTCCTTGAGCAGCAACGGAATGGATGATCCCGCCAGTGCGCCGAGGAGCATGTCCAGCCACAGGGCCGAGGCCATGACCGAGGCGAGAAGGATCTTGTGGGTGGCCGCAAAGACCACGCAGAAGACCAGGCCCGAGATGATCACCCCGTTCATGAACCCGACGCGCAACTCGCGGACCACGGCTATCCAGGCCCGCTTGCGGTCGAAACGCTCCATGGCCAGCTGGCGGATCATGACCGCCAGGGCCTGCTGCCCGGTGTTGCCCGCCTGGTTGGCGACAACGGGCATGAGCACGGCCAACACCGCCATCTGCGTGATGTTGCCTTCAAAAAGATGGACCACCCAGGCCGAGATGGCCGAAAAGACGACGTTGAGGATCAGCCAGGGCAGACGCATGCGCACGGAATAGAGCCACGGCGAATCCGTGGTCTCGTCCGCGCCCGCGCCGACCATGGCCTGCATGTCCTCGCTGGCCTCTTCATGGATGATGTCGATGACGTCGTCGACCGTGACCACGCCGAGCAGCCGGTTACCGAAATCGACCACGGGCAGGGCCAGAAAATTGTAGTGGGCGATGAGGTGGGCCACCTCTTCCTTGTCCACGTTGTAGCCGACGGAGATGAGGTTCTGGGTCTTGACCAGGTCCTTGAGCTGCGCGCCGCGCCGGGCCAGCAGCAAATCCCGCAGGGAGAGCACGCCCACCAGCCGGTCCTTCTTGTCCACCAGGTAGGCGTAGTACGGGATTTCCTTGTCCTCGACCTCCTCGCGGATCTTGGCCACGGCCTCGTCGGCGGACAGGTCCTGGTCGAGGATGACCACCTCGGTGTTCATGACGCCGCCAGCGGTGTCCGGGTCGAAGGTCAGCAGCGTCTTGAGCTCCGCGCGATCCTCGGCCCCCACGCGGCTGAGCAGGGCCTTCTGCAGGTCGTCGCTCAGGCCGTCCAGGAGGTCGGTGGCGTCGTCCGGGGCCATCTCCTCGACGATGCGGGCGGCCAGGCCGCGGTTCAGGCTGCTGATGAGCGCTTTCTGGTCGAGGTCGTCCATCTCCGCGATGGACTCGGCAGCGTCCTTGATGGGCAGCTGTTTGATGAACTTGACCTGGTCGGCAATATCCAGTCCTTCGATCGTCTCGGCGGCATCCGCCGGATGCTGCGATTCGAAGTCCACGGCCGCCATGCCGTCCAGTTCCTCCTCGGGACGAGGGGTGTATTCCTCTTTCACGCTCATGGGCTGGATACCTAGCCCAAATCGAGCTCCAGGTCAAAGAGATCGAACTTGGACAACGTGATATTAATGTGAAATATTTCATCAACCGGTACGCCCCTTGACGAAAGAACGTCCGTGCCTTACTTGCCTAGATTACTCTGAAAATATATGGAAGAAACCATGCCCAACAATCTTTTCGACGAATTTTTCCAGGCCGAAGCCAGGATGTTCCTGCTGGCCACCATCCGCATAGCCCTGGCCGAGGACGGCTCGGACCTGACAAGCCAGGGGCTGTTCACCGATTCCGACATGGCCCAGGCCATGATCGTGGCCAAGCAGCGGACCGTCGTGGCCGGACTGCCGATCATCCCGCTCGTGCTCGAGTTCGGCGGCCAGGAGTGCCAGGTGCACCTCAACGTGGACGACGGCGAGACCGTGTCCGAAGGCACCATGGTCGCCGCCATCCAGGGCCCGGCCAGCCAGCTGCTCAAGGCCGAACGGGTCATGCTCAACTTTCTCTGCCACCTGTCCGGCATCGCCAACCTGACCGCGCAGTACGTTCAGGCCCTCAAGGGCACCAAGACCACCCTGCTCGACACGCGCAAGACCTTGCCCGGCCTGCGCTTCCCCGAGAAATACGCGGTCCTGGCCGGGGGCGGCAAGAACCACCGCCTGACCCTGTCCGACATGCTCATGCTCAAGGACAACCACATCGACCGGGCCGGGTCCATCACCGAGGCCGTGCGCCAGCTCCAGACCGTCCACTCGCCCTGTCCGCCCATCGAGGTGGAATGCCGGACGCTCGAAGAGGTCGAAGAGGCGTGCAAGTGCGACATAAAGAGGATCATGCTCGACAATATGGACGCGGAGACCGCCAAGACCGCCCTGTCCATGGTCCCCGACACCATCGAGACGGAAATCAGCGGCAACGTCTCCCTGGAAACCATCCGCGACATTGCCGGGATCGGGCCGGACTTCATCTCCGTGGGCAAGCTGACCCACTCCGCGCCCAGCTCCGATTTCAGCATGCAATTCGTGCCGTTGCGATAAAGAGGAACACTGTGGAAAACGCCAAGGAAACCATCTTTCGGATCAAGGACGAACGGGGCGACTCCCTGGCCATTCTCGGCCATCACTACCAGTCCGACGCGGTCATCGACTGCACGGACATCCGCGGCGACTCCCTGGAGCTGGCCCGCAAGATCAGCGGCCTGACGGCCGAACACGTGGTCTTCTGCGGGGTATATTTCATGGCCGAGTCCGCCGCGATCCTGAGTCGGCCCGGCCAGAAAATCCACATCCCGGACGCCACCGCCACCTGCCCCATGGCCGACATGGCCGAAGCGGGCCGTGTGCGCAAGACCCTGGCCATCCTGGAGGAAGGCGGGCGCAAGATTGTCCCCCTGACCTACGTCAACTCGTCCGCGGCCGTGAAGGGCGTGGTCGGCGAACACGGCGGCTCGGTATGCACCTCGGCCAACGCCAAGGTCATGCTCGAATGGGCGCTGTCCCAGGGGGACGCCGTGCTGTTTTTGCCCGACCAGCACCTGGGCAACAATACCGCCGACGTGCTCGGCATCCCCGAGGAGGAGCGGCTGCTCCTGCCCCGCGACGTCATCCACGGCGACCCGGCCCTGGCCGTCAACCCGGACGCGGCCAAGGGCAAGAAGCTCATCCTCTGGCCCGGATTCTGCCCCATCCACGTGGAATTCACCCTGGACGCCGTTCGCCGCATCCGCAAACTGGAGCCCGAGGCCAAGATCGTGGTCCATCCCGAATGCGACCCGGCCATCGTGCGCGAGGCCGACGGCAACGGCTCCACCACCTTCCTCATCAAGTACGCGCAGGAGGCCCCCGCCGGGTCCACCGTGTACATCGGCACCGAGGAAAACCTGGTCAAGCGGCTGGCCGCCGAATACGCGGGCTGCAAGACCATCAAGCCCCTGCTCACCGCCCTGTGCGAGGACATGGGCAAGACCACCTTGAAAAACCTCGCACACACCCTTGAAACCCTCGACACCGCCGCGCCCGTCACGGTGAGCAACGCCGTGAAGGAGCCCGCCAAGCTGGCCCTGGAGCGCATGCTCGCCGTTTGCTCCTAGACGGACATGGTGCTACACCATTGGCCATGAATCACTTTCGTTTGCAATCAGACGCGTTAATCATTGGTTCCGGCATCGCCGGTTCCGTAGCCGCCCTCACCCTGGCCGACCAGGGGCGCGACGTCATCCTCATCACCGCCGGGGCCGACCTGAAAACCGGCAATACATCCCTTGCCCAGGGGGGCATCGTCTACCGCAATGAGCAGGACGATCCCAAGATTCTGGAAAAGGACATCATGACTGCGGGCTGGAAGCACAACTACGCCCGCGCCGTGCGTCATATCGCCCGCAAGGGACCGGAAGTGCTGAAGGAACTCTTCCTCGAGAAATACAAGATTCCCTTCAACCAACGCAAACCGGGCGACTGGTACCTGACCCGCGAGGGCGGCCACACCCTGCCGCGCATCCTGTACTGCGACGACCACACGGGCAAGAACATCATGGATGTGCTGGCCGAGGCCGTGGAGAAGCACCCGAACATCCGCGTGCTGACCCAGCGCACGGCCATCGACCTGCTGACCACCCAACACCACGCCCGGCACCTGGACTTCAAATACAACCTGTCCAACGAGTGCGTGGGAGCCTACGTCTACAACGACCAGGTGGGCAAGGTGGAGACCATCTTGTCCAAGTTCACCATGCTGGCCACCGGCGGCATCGGGCAGATATACCTGCACACCACCAACACCAGCGGCTCCATCGGCTCCGGCCTGGCCATGGCCCATCGCGCGGGCACCCGGCTGATGAACTGCGAATACGTGCAGTTCCACCCCACGGCCCTGTACGGCGGCACCAAGCGCGGCGAGCGCCGCTTCCTGGTCTCCGAGGCCGTGCGCGGCGAGGGCGCGGTCCTGGTCAACTCCCGCGGCGAGCGGTTCATGCCCCGCCACGACCCCCGCGCCGACCTGGCGCCACGCGACATCGTCACCCGGGCCATCATGGACGAGATGCTCAACACGGACGATGACTGCGTGTACCTGGACTGTTCCGGGATCAAGCAGAACGTGGACACCCGGTTCCCGACCATCTCCGGCCAGTGCCGCAAGATGGGCCTGAACATGGCCACGGACCCGGTCCCCGTGGTCCCGGCCGCGCACTACTTCTGCGGCGGCATCCTGGTGGACAGCCGCTCCCGGACCACCTTGGATCAACTCTACGCGGCCGGGGAATGCAGCTGCACGGGCGTGCACGGCGCGAACCGCCTGGCCAGCACCTCGCTGCTGGAAGGCATGCTCTGGGGCCATTCCGCAGGCCACGACATGGCCATGCGCCTGAACCGCTCCTCGGGCCTGTCCCGGAAGCTCATGGACTCCATCCCGGACTGGGTGCCCCACGGCATCCGCGACGAGGACCCGGCGCTCATCTCCCAGGACTGGGCCAACATCCGCAACACCATGTGGAACTACGTGGGCGTGTCCCGGTCGAGCAACCGCCTGAACCGCGCCTTCGTGGACCTGCGCAAGCTGACCAAGAACCTCCAGGACTTCTACCGCGAAACCGCGCTGAGCAAGTCCATCATCGACCTCTTCCACGGCTCGCAGACGGCCTACATCATCACAGTAGCCGCCCTGCGCAACAAGGAAACCAAGGGCTGCCACTACCGTATCGACTAGGCCGCGCAAAGCCCTCGCAGACAGCAAGAACGACCCGCGCCGTCCCTTCGGACGGCGCGGTTTTTTTTGACGCTGAAATACCAAGGCGAGGCAATCGCACACCACCATTAACCTGCCCGCAACCGCCCTTTTTCCCGGTTGTTTTACCCGATTGCAGCCGCCCTACCACCAACGACAGGCTCCCGTCCCGGCCAAAGGGCCTGATCGCTGGCGGCACAGTCCATCTTCCTTCGCGTCGCCCAAAAAACCTTGCGGGACAACGTATCTGGAGAAAGTCTAGAAAATATCTAGACTTTAAACAGCGCAATTTTTGCGGAAACGGCGGCTTCCCGCCGGGCTATTTGCGCCAGAACTCGGGCACGAAGAGGATGATGACGGTGTAGATTTCCAGCCGTCCCAGAACCATGCAGAAGGTCAGGACCCACTTGGCCGCGTCCGGCATCCAGGCGAAGTTGTCTGTGGGCCCCACCCCGCCGATGCCGGGGCCGATGTTGCCGATGCAGGCCAGCGACGCGGCAAAGGAGGTGACCACGTCCACGCCGGTGGCCGCGACCACGAAGGCGGCCAGGACGAGCAGCCCCACCCACAGGAAGGCGAAGCCCCAGACGCCGCTGATGACGTCGTCCTTGACCACGGTGCGGCCCATCTTGACGTGGCTTACCGAGCGCGGGTGGATGAGCCGGAAAAGCTCCTGGTAGGACTGCTTGAAGAGCAGCATGATGCGCATGACCTTCATGCCGCCGCCCGTGGACCCGGCGCACCCGCCCACGAACATGCAGAACAGCAGGATGGCCTGGGCCAGGCCGGGCCACAGCTCGTAGTCGGCCGTGGCGAACCCGGTGGTGGTCAGGATGGAGGCCACCTGGAACGAGGTGTAGCGCACCGCGTCGGCCGGGTTGTCGTAGTTCCCGGAGACGAGGACGGTGATGGTCAGGATGACCACGAAGACCAGGACCATGCCCGCGAAGACCCGGAATTCCGGGTCCTTGAGCATGGCTGACGGCTTCCACTTGAGGGCCAGGTAGTGCAGGGAGAAATTCACGCCCGCGATGAGCATGAACACGGTGATGACGTAGTCGATGTACGCGGAATTGAACCCGGCCACCGAGGCGTTTCTGGTGGAGAACCCGCCCGTGGCCATGGTCCCGAAGGTGTGGCACAGGGCGTCGAACAGGTCCATGCCCCCGAACATGAGCAACACGGTTTCAAGCGCGCTGAACAGGACATAGACCTTCCACAGGGTCATGGCCGTGTCCTTGATGCGCGGCTTGAGCTTGTCCGGGGACGGCCCCGGCACCTCGGCCTTGTAGAGCTGCATGCCGCCCACGCCCAGAAACGGCAGGATGGCCAGGGACAGGACGATGATGCCCATGCCGCCCAGCCAGTGGGTCAGGCTGCGCCAGAAGAGCAGCCCGCGCGGCACGGCCTCGATGTCGGCCAGCACGGACGACCCGGTGGTGCTGAACCCGGACAGGGACTCGAACACGCAGTCCACCACGGACCCGAAGGTGCCGCCCAGCCAGAACGGCAGGCCGCCGAAGGCCCCTGCCGCGAACCAGCCGAGGGCCACGATGGCCATGCCCTCGCGGTGGGTCATGATCGAGGCCTTGTGCGAGCGGTCGCGGAAGAGCAAAAAGGCGGTCCCGCCCATCAGGACGGTGATGGCCATGGACAGGGCCAGGGGCGTGGCCGTGCCGTCGCGGTAATAGAGGCCCCAGCCCAGGGGCAGGACCATGGTCAGGCCGACGCAGGCCACCAACGCCCCGATGACGTGCAGGACGTAGCGCCAGCGCATCTAGAAAAGCTCCACCTTGGTGGTCAGGACCCGCTCGACCTTGGAGATGTTCTGGCGGGTGGAGATGATGATCAGCCGGTCGTTGGGCCGGACCACGGAGTCGCCGCGCGGGATGACGACCTCGTCGCCGCGCTGGAAGCAGAGGACCAGGCTCCCCCGGGGGAACCCGAGGTCCTTGACCGCCTTGCCCACGATGGGGGAATCCTCCTGGGCCACGGCCTCGAGCGCCTCGGCCTCCTCGCCCTTGATGGACACCGAGGAGATGATCTTGCCCCGCCGGATGTAGTGCAGCAGGGAATTGATGGCCGACAGCCTGGGACAGACCACGTAGTCGATGCCGATGGGCTCGATGAGCGGCATGTACCCGAAATTGTTGACGCGCGTCACCGTGCGCCGGGCCCCGAGCGACTTGGCAAGCAGGCAGGACAGGATGTTGGTCTCCTCGTCGCCGGTCACGGCGATGACCATGTCCATGTCCTGGATGTTCTCCTCGCGCAGGATCTCCTGGTCCGTGGAGTCGCCCATGAGCACGATGGGCCGGTCCAGGTGTTCGGACAGGTACTCGCAGCGCCTCTGGCGGTTCTCCAGCAACCGGGTGTGGTAGTACTTGTTGTCCAGGGCCTTGGCCAGACGGAAACCGATGTTGCCGCCGCCGATGATCAGGACCTTGCGCACCGGGTCGTCGGCCACGCCCAGGCGGGCCATGATCTCCTCCTGGTCGCGGATGTCGCAGACGAAATAGACCAGGTCGCCCGGCTTCAGCACGTCCAGGCCGCTGGGGATGATCAGTTTGTCGTTGCGCACGATGGCCGCGATGACCAGCCCCAGGTCGTCGCCGATCTTGTCGCGCAGATGGATGAGCTGGCTGCCCATGATCGGGCTGCGGTCCGGCAGGTGGATGCCGATGAGCCGTATCTTGCCGCCCGCGAATTCGTTGATCTCCACCGCGCCGGGCACGCTCATGAGCCGCAGCACCGAGTTGACCACCTCCTCGTCGGGATTGATGATCTTGGTGATGTTGGCCCCGCGCTCGGTGAGCAGCTGGCTGTAATCCGTATACATTTCGCTACGGATGCGGGCGAGTTTGGTCACGCCCTCGCTGAGCATGTTGGCGTAGTAGCAGCTGATGAGATTGATCTCGTCGGAGTCGGTCACGGCCAGGAAGATGTCGGCCTCGGCGATGCCCGCCTCTTCGAGAATCCTGGGGCTGGACCCCGATCCCTTGATGGTCTGGACGTCGGAGCTCTCCGCGATCTTGCGCAGGGCCTCGTCGCTGGTGTCCACGACCACGACTTCCTTGTTCTCCACCGCCAGCCGCTGGGCGAGGTGGTAGCCGACCTCACCGGCGCCTATGATGATGACCCGCAAATGACGCTCCTTCATTGAGTGGAAATCAGTTTATCTCTACCCATGTTTTTACGCTAGCGCAACACCGCAACGACCTGATCGGCTCAATGATATCCAACCGTTACCAAACTGCGGGCGGCCGCGATATTCCGCAGCCGCCCGCCCTTTCGTCATGATTCGGGGGATCAGAGAATGGCCGCCTTGACCGCGTCGATGCCGACCTTCTGGAGCATCCGGGCCGAGCGCATACGCTTGCCGCCGTTCTCGCGGTAGTAGTCCAGGAACCGGCGAACCAGCTCCACGGCTTCCTCACGGCTCAAGTTTTCGGCCACCTCGTCGGCGATGCGCGGCTTGCCCGAGGCGTTGCCGCCGACCACCATGGTCCAGCCCTTGGGCTTGCCGATGAGGCCCACGTCGCGCACGTAGCTCTCGGCGCAGCACATGGGGCAGCCGGACACGCCGACCTTGAGCTTGGCGGGCAGTTCCGCGCCCACGAACATCTCCTCCAGCTCCAGGCCGAGCCCCAGGGAGTCGCGCACGCCGAACTTGCACACCGAGGTGCCGGGACAGGCCTGCACGTAGTGCACGCACAACCCCACAGCCGGACCGATGTCCATCTTGAGGTCGTCCCAGACCTGGTCCACCTGCTCCTTTTCGAGCCCGACCAGGGCGATGCGCTGGCCGGAAGTGATCTTGATGATCGGGATCTCGAACTTGCGCCCCACCCGGGCGATGGCCTCGAGCACATCCGGAGTGACCAGCCCCACCGGGGTCCTGGGCACTATGGCGTAGGTCTTCTTGTCACGTTGCAGGATCGCGCCCTTGGGGGTCTCATCCGCCATGGCAAACCTCCTTTGTCCTGTGGTCAGAGCTCGTTGAACGCGGCTTTCTTGACCGCGTCGAGGCCGACCCGTTCCACGAACCGGGCGGTCCGCTCCTTCTTTTTGCCATTCTCCGCGTAGAATGCAAGCACCCGGCCCAGAATGGCGAAGGCCTCGTCCTCGGAGACATCCTCGGCCAGCACGTCGCCCTGGCGGACCCGCTTGCCCGCGTTGCCGCCGAAAACGACGGTCCATCCGTGCTTGCGGCCGATGAGGCCCACGTCGCGGACCATGGACTCGGAACAGCACATGGAGCAGCCCGAGACGCCCGCCTTGACCTTGGTCAGCATGGTGAAGGTCTCGAGCAGCTCGGACAGCCGGATGGCCGCGGACTGGGAGTCCTGCTGGCCCAGCTTGCACCCGGCGGTCCCGAGGCAGCCCAGCGCCTTGTGCCGGTATGCCGCGCCCACCGCGCCCAGGGCCTCGATCACGGCCTCGAGCCTGTCCTCGGGCACGTTGTCGATGAGCAGCTGCTGCCCGGCGGTGATGCGCACCTGGGGCAGGCCGTTGTCCCGCACCACCTTGGCGATGGAGGCCAGCTGTCCGGCGTCCAGTATTCCGCCGTGCATGCGCGGAACCACGGTGTACGTGCCGTCGGCGCGGGGCCGGACGGCCTTCAGGGGAAGCGTGTCGATGTATTCTTTAATGTCCATATCAGATCGGGGGGGCTATGGTTACGAGGACCCGCATGTCGGTGATGGCCCTGACGCCGTGGGGTTCGGCGATCTCGGAGACCAGCACGTCGCCGGGACGGGCGGGCATGGCCGCGCCGTCCGCGCCCAGAAACTCGCCCTCGCCCTCAAGGATGGTCAAGGTCAACTCCCCTTCCAGGTCATGGGAGTGCACGGGCAGCTTCTGCCCGGCCTTGAAGTTGAAATTGATCACCTTCATGAACTCGGACTCGTGTACCAGATAGTTCGAGAAGGTCAAATCCTTGAACCCATGGGCTTCGAACAACTCAATCTTCTTCATAGGGCACTCCTTAAATATCGAATTCCAGGGTCACGGTCCGCAACACGGCGCCGGTGCGGCTCACGGTCACCCGCTCGGTGGGCACGGCCTTGCCCGCGCGCTTGACCGCCTCGTTCAGGATGGCGCTCATGGACGAGCAGCACGGCACCTCCATCTCCATGACGGTGATGGACTTGAGATCGTTTTCCGCAATGATCCCGGCCAGCTTCTCCACGTACTCCATCTGGTTGTCGAACTTGGGGCAGCCCATGAGGACCACCCGGTTCGGGACGTACTCGCCGTGATAGGTCGGCATGGCCACGGGCACGCAGTCCGCGGTCAGGAGCAGGTCCGCGTTCTTCAGGAACGGGGCGTTGGGCGGCACCAGGCGCAGCTGCACGGGCCAGTGGGACAAGGCCGAACCGCCTGTCTGGGCCGTGGGGATGTTGGCCTGGCCGCACGGGGTCATGGTCTTGAGGGCCGCGCCGGGGCAGCCGCCCGCCGGGGGCTTCGGCGCATTCAGGCGCAGGGACTCGGGATCGGGCATGTGGTCCGGGACTTCGCGGCCCTGGGCCTTGAGGTGTTCGGTCACGGCCTCGGGATCGAAGTCGGCGGCCTCGCGGACCACCACCTTGAGCGCGCCCGTGGGGCAGTCGCCCAAGCACGCGCCCAGGCCGTCGCAGTAGATTTCCTTGACCAGCCTGGCCTTGCCGTCGACGATGGCCAGGGCCCCTTCGGCGCAGGCGGGCACGCACTGGCCGCAGCCGTTGCACAGTTCCTCGTTGATGGTGATCATCTTGCGCTGGTGTACCATTTCTCTATCCTCTCTTTTTTCGTATAATTCTAAATTCTGGCCACGCCGAGAAACACGGCGTGGAGACCGACCGCCAGGACGATGAACGCGGTCCGGGCGGTTTCACGGGAAAGACCGGGAAAAACATAGCCTATCTGCTTATGTGCGCAGGCCGATACGCAGTCGCCGCACAGGGTGCAGGACAGGGCCGGGCGGCCCAGGGCCACCCTCTCCTCGTCCAGGGCGTTGTACCGGCAGCGGGTGAAGCACGCCCCGCACCCGGTGCAGTCCGCGCCGATGCGCACGCGCCAGGGCGAGATGCGCCCGAAAAGGTTCCCCACCAACCCCATGGGGCAATAGGTGGTGCAGTGGACCATCATGCCCCGCCTGCGCGAGGCGAAAACCATCACGCCCACGCCCACGAGTCCGAAGGCGGCCCCGAAGAGCACGGCGCTCGCGCCCGGCACGCCGAGGACGCGTAAAATCAGAGCACTGCCCACAGCCAGGACCAGGGTCCCTCCCCGGCCCCACAGGCTCAGGGTGCGCAGCCGCGCGGACGGGGCCGGACGCGGGCCGAGGCGGCTCATGGCGTCGTCCCAGGCTCCGATATAGCACAGGTGGCTGCACCATGCCGGACCGACCAGGACAAGGGTCACGCCGAACAGGACGAGCATGAAGTACCCGCCCCCGCGAAAGACCGGACCGGCGGCGATCAGGGCCGGGACCGGGAGGTGCAGGGTGCCGGTCATGAGCATGCGGTCCATGCCCAGCAGGCCCAGGGCCAGCTGCAGGAAGAACACGGCCGAGAACAGCCCCCAGATGCGCGGACGGACCGTCCGGTGCCCCCTGGGGGTGCGCATCAGCGAGCCGATCCACTGGGCGTAGCAGCCGAGCAGGAAGATTTCGAGCCAGCCCCAGCCGGGAAGGTAGCGGTCCGCCAGCAGGATGGGGAATTGCACGTGGCTCCGGGCCATGGCCAGGCCGAAGACGGTGAGCAGGAATATGGCCGCACGGGGCCGGGCCCACGTCCTGTCGCGGCCGAACCAACCGTCGAGCCCCCGGCCAAGCAGGCTCATCATGGCCAGGCCGTCCAGGACGATGACCCCGCCCATGATCCAGGCCAGCCGCATCCACGGCAGCTCGAAGGCCTGGCGGAAGGCGATGAAGTCCACCGTGGCCCGCGCCCAGACGACCCCGCCCCACAGCAGCGCGGCCACGGCCACGGGACGCACCCAGGCCCGCCGGGTGAGCAGCAGCCCGGCCAGGGCCGCCAGGGAGGCGGCCAGTCCGAAGTCGCCCTGCCGCAGGCCGTGGGCTCCGAGCAGGAGCAGGGCCGTGACGGGCAGGATCAGGGGGTATGGCTTCAGGGTTCCGTTTTCCATGGCCCTACTATGGACAATCCTTTTGATCTCGGCCATGACTTAGATCAAATTATGCGCAACGCGGAAAAAAACAGGGAGAATTGAGAGGATGGACAAACTGGCCGCCGTGCGGGACGTGACGTTTTTCCGGGGACTGCCCGATGACCAGTTGGCCAAACTGGCCGACCTCGCCGTGGTCAAACGCTACGACAAGGGCGAGACCCTGTTCCTGGCCGACGTCCCGGCCGACGGGTTCTATTCGCCGGTCTCCGGGCGGGTCAAGGTCTTCCGGACCTCTCCGGCGGGCAAGGAGCAGATCCTGCACGTGTTCGGCCCGGGTGAGGCCGTGGGCGAGGTGCCGGTCTTCGAAGGCGGAACCTTCCCGGCCCAGTGCGAGGCCGTGGAGCCGTGCGAGGCCCTGTTCTTCCCGCGCAGCGGGTTCCGCGACATCCTGCGCGACGACCCGGACCTGGCCATGCGGATGATGGCCATGCTCTCCCAGCGGCTGCGCATCCTGGTCAACAAGATCGACGATCTGAGCCTCAAGGAGACCCCGGCCCGGGTGGCCGCCCACCTCCTGCTCCTGCGCTCGTCCACCGACTCCGACACCTTCCGCCTGGACCTGCCCAAGGGCCAGATCGCCCTGTATCTCGGGACCATCCAGGAGACCCTGTCGCGCATCTTCAAGCGGTTCACCGACGAAGGGCTGATCGAGATCCGGGGCCGGGAGATCACCATCCTCGACATGGACCGGCTGCGCGAGCTGGCCGACGAGGGGCGCTAGACGCAAAAAAAAGGGGAGCCGAGCCGACTCCCCTCCCGTTTCTTCCGCTCGCGGACCTCAGTGGTCATACTGCCTGGCGTATTCCGCGTCGTTGTACATCCCTTCCCCGTACTCCTTGCGGCCGTAGTCGGCGACGATGGACTACCCCTCGGGCGAGGCCAGGAACTTGATGAACGCCACGGACAGTTCGTTGTTGGGCGCGGCCAGGGCGTGATAGGTGTTGATGAGCATGGGGTCGCCCCGGAACAGGACCTTGATGCGGTCCATATCCTTCCGGCCCATGACCCAGGTGGAGCTGTCGGTCATGAAGTACCCCCGGTCGGCGTTGGCCCGCTTCAGGGTGGCCATCATGAACTCGTTGGTGACCGCGTACCACTTGCCCTCGGGTGTGATGCCCGCCTTCTTCCAGATGGCCAGTTCCTTCTTGTGGGTGCCGGAGTTGTCGCCGCGCGACAGGAAGAGCGCGTGGACCCTGGCGATGCGGGCGTAGGCGTCGGCCGCGTCCTTGGCCCCGGCGATGCCCGCCGGATCGTCGTCCGGGCCGACGATGTAAAATTCATTGGAGCCGATCAGGACGGCCTGTTTCTCGGCCGCAGGCGCATGGACCATGCAGGCGTCCACGTCGCCGGCCTTGAGCAGGCTCAGGGATTTGCCGGAACCGGCCTTGACCCAGCACATGGTCGTGCCGTGCTTGGCGTTGAAGGCGTCGGCCAGGACCTTGAGCAGCCCGAGCTCGCCCGGGGACCCCGTGGCCAGCTTGTAGACCGTGCCCCCGTCGCCGTAGGTCTGCGTACAGGGCGCGTCGCCGGCATACGCGCCGGCGGCAAGGAGCAAAAACATCAACGAGGCCAGTAATACTCTCTTCATAATCAACTCCTTGAACAGGTTGAAATGTGAGCGATATTACCCCCGTTGATTGTGTGGATCAAGGCATAATGCGAAACCGGGCACCTCGATGTGCGGCGGACAACGCAAAAAGCCCGCCGCACAGAGTGCGGCGGGCTGAAGAAAGCAATGCGAAAAGAGACTATTCCGCGATCTTGTTGACGGCGGCCTGGAGCCGGGCGATGCGGCGCTGGGCCTGACGTGCGTGGATCACGTTCTTGCGGGCGGCGCGGTCCAGCACGGAGCTGGCTTCCTTCAGGGCCTCCATGGCCTTGTTGGTGTCCTTTTCCTCGACGGCGACGCGAACGGCCTTGACGGTGTTCTTGATGCGGGTCTTGGAAACGCGGTTGCGGGCGCGACGCTTCAAGCTCTGACGGTGCCTCTTCAGGGCGGATTTGTGATTGGCCAAGGTAGTTTCTCCTGATCGATTTATTATCGCATTAAAAAGCGTTTGTTTTGCAATTCTTCCCGAAGGGAGTGCCTTTTATATGGACTCCCTGTCTGATGTCAAGACTTTTCTCAACCGCCGCTACACCTGCAGGGCGTTGAAGTCGGCCAGGCGGCCCAGCCGGTCCACCAGGCCCTTGAGCAGATTCAGCCGGTTCAGGCGGACGTCCTGCGCGTCGCACATGACCATGACGTTGTCGAAGAAGCCGTCCACGGCCGGGCGCAGCTCCCCGAGCAGGCCGAACAGGCCGCCGAAGTCGCCGCTCTCCCAGAGGTCGTCGAAGCGCGGGGCCAGCTCGTCGAGCTTGTTCCCGAAGGCGGCCTCGTGCTCGTTCTCGAACAGATCCGTATCGTAGCTGCCGGTCAGGGGCTCGCCCGCCTCGTCACCCTGCTTGCGGATGATGTTGGCGGCGCGCTTGAAGGTCAGGACGCTCCGCTCGAAATCGGCCTCGCGGCTGAATTCGGCCAGGGCCTCCAGCCGCGCCTTGAAGGTGCGGATGTCCTTGAACCCGGCGCCCAGGGCGGCGTCCACCACGCGGGTGTCGAAGCCCAGGCCGGTGAACAGGGCGCGCAGCCGCTGGCCGAAGAAATCCATGAGCTTGCCGAGGGCTTCCCCCTGCTCCACCTTCCATTTCACGCCGGAGTAAGCCTCCTGGGCGTCCCCGAGGAAGGTTTCCAGGTCCACGTCCAGGCCGTGCTCCATGATGATCCGGCTGATGCCCAGCGCGCAGCGGCGCAGGGCGTACGGGTCGTTGGCACCGGTAGGCACCTTGCCCAGGCCGAAACAACCGGCCATGGTGTCGGCCTTGTCGGCCATGGAGACCAGAGCGCCGGACAGGGACGAGGGCACCGGGGTGTCGGGGCCGGCGGGCAGGTACTGCTCGTAGATGCCCTGGGAGACGATCTCGCCCAGCCCGGCGCGCTGCGCGTAGATGCCGCCCATCTTGCCCTGCAGGGAGTCGAACTCGATGACCATCTCGGACACCAGGTCCGCCTTGGCCAGCCGACCGGCCTTGGCGTACTGCCCGATCTCGCCGGGCAGGATGGACTGGGACGCGTCCAGGGTCTCGGCCAGCTTGCGGCACAGAGTCTCGATGCGCCGGGACTTATCGCCCACCGAGCCGAGCGGCCCGAGGAAGACGACGTGCTCCAGCTTTTCGAGCCAGGTGTCGAACTCCACCTTGCAGTCCGCCTCCCAGAAGAAGCGGGCGTCCTCCAGACGGGCCTTGAGCACCCGCTCCCACCCCTTCTTGACCAGGGCCACGTCCAGGGGCTCCAGGTTCAGGGTGGTCAGGAAATGGGGCAGCAGCTTGCCGTCGGCCCCTTCCACGCCAAAGGATTTCTGATGGGACTGCATGGAGGTCAGCAGGACCTCGCGCGGCAGTTGCAGGTAGAGCGGATCGATGTCGCCGATGAGCGGCTTGGGGTATTCCACCAGGTTGGCCACCTCGTCCAGCAGGCCGTCGTTCCAGACGATCCTGCCGCCGAGCGCCTCGGCCAGCCGGTTGCCCTCGGCCACGATGGTCTCCCGGCGTTTAACCGGATCGATAACCACCTTGCACTGGTCGCGGACAACGGAAAAGTAGTCGGCCGTGGAGGCCACGGAAAACGGGCCGGGTCCCATGACCCGGTGGCCGCGCGTCTCGCGCCCGGAGGTCAGGTTCTCCACGGTGAATTCGATGACGTCCGCGTCGAGCAGGGCCAGGAGCCAGCGCACGGGACGGCCGAAGGTGAAATCGTAGTCGCCCCAGTGCATCTTCTTGGGAAAGGACAGGGACTCGATGCACTTGCGGCAGATTCCGGGCAGGATGTCGGCGGTCTTGCCGCCGCCGACCACCTTCTTGGCGGCCAGGTACTCGCCCTTGCCGGTCTCCATCCGGAACAGCGCGTCCTCAGGCACGCCCTGGGTCTTGGCGAAGCCCAGGCCCGCCTTGGTCAGGTTGCCGTCGTCGTCATAGGCGATGCGCACCGGAGGACCGGTGACGGTCTCCTCCTCCTGCAGCTGGGTCAGGGCCAGGGACGGCACGTGGGCGGTGATGCGGCGCGGGGTGGCGTAGCACTTGACCCCCTCGTTCTCGACCATGGACTCGGTCAGGCCCTTGGCAAAGGCCTCCTCGAGCTCGGCCGCCAGCTTGGGGACGAAGCGGGCGGGCATTTCCTCGGTTCCGATTTCCAGAATGAATTCGGCCATTGTTCTTCTCTTGTGTAGTCTATTGCGTGACGTAGGCGTCGCTTATTTCTTGAGCATGGGATAGCCCATCGCTTCCCGCTGGTCGGCGTAGAGCCTGGCGATCTTGGAGGCCAGGTTGCGCACGCGGCCGATGTAGGTGGCGCGCTCGGTGATGGAGATGGCCCCGCGGGCGTCCAGCAGGTTGAAGGAATGGGAGCACTTCAGGCAGTAGTCGTAGGCGGGCCAGGGCACCCCCTCCTCGCACAGCTTCAGGCATTCGGCCTCGAACTTGTTGAACAGGTCGAAGAGCATGTCCGCGTCGGACAGCTCGAAGTTGTACTTGGACATCTCCACCTCGTTCTGGTGGTAGACATCGCCGTAGGTGATCTCGTTGTTCCACATGAGGTCGTAGACCGACTCCTTCTCCTGCAGATACATGCACAGCCGCTCGAGGCCGTAGGTGATCTCCACGGACACGGGCTTCAGGTCGATGCCGCCGATCTGCTGGAAATAGGTGAACTGGGTGACCTCCATGCCGTTGAGCCAGACCTCCCAGCCCAGGCCCCAGGCGCCCAGAGTCGGCGATTCCCAGTCGTCCTCCACGAACCTGAGGTCGTGGGCGGCCGCGTCGATGCCGATCTCCTTCAGACTCTCGAGGTACAGCTCCTGGACGTTGTCCGGGGACGGCTTCAGGATGACCTGGAACTGGTAGTAGTGCTGCAGGCGGTTGGGGTTCTCCCCGTAGCGGCCGTCGGTCGGACGGCGGGAAGGCTCCACGTAGGCGGTCTTCCACGGTTCGGGGCCGATGACCCGGAAAAAGGTGGAGGGATTGAACGTCCCCGCCCCGCATTCGATGTCCATGGCCTGGACCACGGCGCACCCATAATTCGCCCAGAAATTCTGTAATTTCAGTATGACTTCCTGAAAATTCATCGTTGGCTCCAACTCATACCTTTTTATACATGCCACCCTCCCAGGACAGACCCAGGTGGTAGGCGACGAAAAGTTCGATCAATTGACTGGCCTGGCGGCGGACTTCGACGTCCATGGTCACCGTGGCCCAGTCCGACGGCCTGCTGTGCTGAATCCAGTCCAGGGCGCGCAAGACCCCGGCGGAAATCGGCCGAGCAAGTCCCTCTAACGGTTTCCCGTCCGAAAGACAAGTCCGGCAGGCCACTTGTCCCCGCTCCACGCCGAAGCGGTGGCCGCATTCGCAGGACAACGGACGGCCGCATACCCCGCAGGCCAGGAAGTCGGGCGTGAAGCCCATTTCGAAGGCCAGCTTGGCCCGGAAGAGCCACGGCGTAAAATCGCTGCCGCCTCCGCCCTCGTCGAGCATGTACAGGGTCTCCAGGAGCAGTTCGTAGGCGGGCCTGGCGTCGTTCGGGTCGATTTCCACCGCCTCCACGAACTTCACGCAGTTGACGGCCAGACCGGTCTTGGCAGGGTCCTTGCGGACCTCGGGAAAATTGTGCAGCAGACTGCCCTCTTCGAGGACGGTGTAGGTGCCGGTCTTGTTGGTTCCGATGGTGAAGAGCACGTGGCTCAGGGGGTCGAGACACCCCACGAAGCGGCGGCGCGAGCGGCTGCCGCCGAAGGCGAATCCGTTGAACACCCCGCGGGAGGGGGTCAGCAGCCGGACCCAGACGTCGGCCTCCCGGAAACGCCCGGTCTTGAGTACGAGGGCTTTCTCGGTGGCGCTCATGCTGTCTGTCCGCGCGTGGGCCTTGAAGGCCCGGTTACATGCCGAAGGTGAGGGTCTGAATGTTGCCCTTGGTGGCGTCCAGATCGTAGGCTTGGCCGTTGTAGGTCACGGTCACGCCGGAGACGTTGCCGATGCGGATGCGGCGCGGGCTGTTGAACATCAGCCGCAGGGGCTCGCCCTTGCGCAGGACGAAATCGCGGGCCATCTTGGTCTCCTCGCCGCGCCAGACGCCGATCCAGCAGCCCTTGTCGGTGGTGGCCCGGATGATCACCACATGGTCGTATTTCGGCTCGTCGGGCGCGCCCTCCTGAGTGATGGCGGCCTCCTCGTCCACGGCCTCGGCCGGGGCCGGGGCAGGCGCGGCGGCCTGCTCCCGAGCGGTTTCGGCCGGAGCCTGGGCGGGCGCGGGCGTCGCGGGCTCCGCCGCCGGAGCCTGGCCCGTCTCCTCCGCCCCGCCCTGCTCTTCGGCGGGCGCGGCTTCGGGGGCGATCTGGTCGTTCGACGGCGCGGTCTCGGGGCCAACCCCCTCGGGCAGGGCCGGTCCCGGCGCGGCGGGCTGCACGGACTGCTCGGCCGGAGCGGGGGTTGTGGCATCCGGCAGTTTGGCCTTGTTCAGGTTCAGCACCAGAATCACGGCCGCACCGGCCAGGGCCAGGACGCTGAGGATGGAGGGCCACACCGACCGCTTGCGGCGTCCCGAGCTCATGTCGTTGTCCTGGAAGGCCTTTTCCGCGTTGGGAGCCACGTCGTAGGACAGATCCCCGGCATTGGGCTGTTCCATCTGATATTCGCGGTCCACGACCATGGACAGTTCGTCCGGGTCCAACCCGAGCAGGCGGGCGTAGCTCTTGACGAACCCCTTGGTGTACACGGGGTGCGGCAGGGCCGAGCGGTCGCCGCTCTCCAGGGCCAGGAGGATGACACGGCTGATCTTGGTGGCCTCCATGACCGCCTTGATGGTCAGCCCCTTGGCCTCCCGTTCACGCTGTAGCGTTTCGCCGAGTTCCTGAAATGTCATTGGGTTACTCCATTATCGGGCTTGAGCGAGTCGTCCATATAGATAATGACCGCGCTCTGCTTCAATTTATCGAAATAGTCCGTGAACACCGTTTCCCGCTTCTTCTGCATCAAATCCTTGTAGATATTGTCCCTGACGTCCTTGAGCGGGACCATCCGGTCGTCATTGATCTTTATGGGCGAGAGCAGCGCCTGGTGGTCCTGGATGGTCAGCGGCGAGCTCACGCCGCCCTGGGCCACCCCGTCGAGGGCGGTCTTCCACTCGTCGGCCAGGTCGTCCCAGCTCAACTCGCCGATGGACCCGCCCGAGTCCTTGCCCGGGCCGACGCTGTACTTGGCCACGGCGTCGGCGAAGGTCATCTCGCCGCCGGTGATCCGCTCGCGGACCTCCACCGGGGAGATGTCGGCCGGCAGGAGGATGATGGCCAGTTCGACCATCTTGCCCAGGGAATAGTCGTCCTTCCGGGCCGCGTATTCCGCCTGGATCTCCGAGTCGGTGACCACGACCTTGCTGTTGACCATGTGGCCGATGAGCTCCTGCTTCTCGAGCAGTTTCTTGAGCCGCGCCCGGAACTCCTCCATGGTCAGCCCGTCCTTGGCCACCACCTTCTGAAACTCCTCCAGGGACAGACCGCGCTCGTTCCGGACCCGCTCGATCTCCTTGTCCATGTTCTCATCGGAGACGGCGATGGAAAACCGCTTGATCTCCTGCTGGATGAGGTTGTCGTTGATGAGGCTGTCCAGGGCCTTTTTGCGCATCTGCGCCAATTGGGCCTGCTCCTTGGCGGAGAGCTTGCGATCCTTGATCTGGTCGTAGACGGGCTTCATCTCCTGGTCCAGGTCATACTGGGTGATGATGGAATCGTTGATCTTCACCAGGATGCGGTCAACGACCACATCCTTGGCCTGCGCCGTCACGGGACATATCAAGAGCATGGCTCCCAAGAGCAAGGAAAAGACTTTTACCACGCATGTACTCCTTGGAATCGGGAGGCGAATTCCCCTTCTCCCCCCGAATTGTTGTCGGATTCTAGTCGTTTTATGCGGACTATGCAACGAACGGACCGATCAGATGCCCGTATCCGTGCCGACCTGGTCCATGGGGATGGCCTCGTCGGACTGTTCCTGGCCGTTCATGTCGTCCTCGGGCATGTCCTGGGGCGCATCCGGAGGCAGGGACTGCATGTCCTCGTCCGCCGGCGGCGCGTCCGGTTCCGTAAAGACGGCGTCAGGCCCGCTCCCGTCGCTGTCCGCAGGCTTGGAGGCGGATTCCAGGAGATGCTCGCTGACCTTGATGTCCGCCTTGGCCAAGGCGCCGGAGAGCCATTCTTCGAAGGCGTTCTCCATCTTCTTTTCGAGCAGGGCCTCCTCCACCAGGGGGTAGGCCTGGGCCGGAGGCAGGACCTTGGCCTCGCTGCGTTCGAGCAGGACCAAGGCCTCGAAGCCGAAGCGGTCGGTCAGCACGTCGCTGGCCTGGCCCGGCTTGAGCCCGGTCAGGGCGTTGCGCCAGGGGGCGGACAGCCGCCCTTCGCGGACCACCACCTCCCGCGTTTCGACCTCGCCGAACGCGGTGGCCAGATTCATCTGGTCGTGGTCCTTCTGGTATTTCTCCACCGCCTTGACCACCAGCTCCCGGCTCGGGCCGCGCACCACCAGGATGCGCATGCTCTCGGGCAAATAGAAGTCGGAAATGTGGTCGCGGTAGTATTTCTCGGCTTCCTTGTAGTCGATCTTGATCTGCGGCCTGAGGACCTGCTGGAAGAACTTCTTCTGGGCCAGGTAGTAGCGCAGCTGCCGCCGCCAGGATTTGAGGTCTATGTACTCCTCGACCAGGACCTGTTCGAAGGCCCCCTCGGGGTAGTCGGCGCGCACCGTGTTCTCGGCCTTGCGCAGCTCCTCGTCGGTCACGGCCAGGTCGCGGCGGGCAAGTTCCTGGACCACCAGTTCCTGGACGATGAGGTCGGACAGGATCTCGCCGTACTCCCTGCGCAGCTTGGCCACGCTGGGGACGTAGGCCCCGACGCTGTCCTCCTGGAACTGGTCGTGCTGGAACTCCAGCTGGCTCAGGTAGATGGGCGCGCCGTTGACCCGGGCCACGATGCCGATGTCGTCCGTGTCGCCGGAGCATCCGGCCAGCAGAGCCGCCAAAATAAAGATTATCGCAATGTGACGTTTCATATTCACTCGTTATCGGCCGTCCGGCCGCACGGTTTCGGCATCGAGCATGCCTTCGAGGTCCGCGGCGGTGGATTCCAGCGCCTCCCGCATGGAGTGCGCGTCGTCGTATCGGATTTCCAGCTTGGCCGGGGGAATGAGCCGGGCCGTCTCCCCACGGTCATTGACCCAGCGGATCAGCTTCTCGGGGTTGACCGCGATGGCGTTGTCCTTCCAGGTTATGACAGCCCGGCCGGGATAGAGCTCGGCCCTGGCCGCCTGGAGCCGGGACAGGGTGCGCTTGATGCGCAGCACCCCGAAAAAGGTGTCCAGCGGTTCCGGCAGCGGCCCGAAACGGTCGCGAATTTCCGCCTCGAATTCGCGCAGTTCCATGTCCGTGGCGGCCGAGGAAAGGGCCTTGTAATAGCGCAGCCGCTCCCGCGAATCCGGGATGTATCCGCCGGGGATATGCGCCTCGAACACGAAATTGAGTTCCGTGTCCGACGCCCTGACGTGCTCCTCGCCGCGCAGCCTGGCGACCTCTTCCTCGAGCATTTCGAGAAAGAGCTCGAGGCCAATCTTGGCGATCTGCCCGGACTGGGCCTCGCCCAGGATATTGCCTGCGCCGCGAAGGCGCAAGTCCTCCATGGCCACCTTGAATCCAGCCCCCAGATAATCCATGTCCAGAATGATGCGCAAGCGTTTGCGGACGATTTCGGAAATATCCTTGATGGACGGGACCACGAAATATGCATAGGCCTGCCGCTCGCTGCGCCCCACCCTGCCCCGCAGCTGATAGAGCTGCCCCAGGCCGAAGAGCTGGGCCTGGTCCACGACCAGGGTGTTGGCGTTGGGGAAGTCCAGGCCGGACTCCACGATGGAGGTGCACACGAGCACGTCCAGCTCGCCGTGCCAGAAGCCGCGCATGGCGTCCTCCAGCCCCTTCTCGCTCATCCGGCCGTGAGCCATGCCCACCTTGGCGTCCGGGACCAGGCCGCGCACGTACTCGGCCACCCGCTCCAGGCCGTTGACCCGGTTGTACACCCAGTAGACCTGGCCGCCCCGGTCCAGCTCCCGGCGCAGGACCGCCTTGAGCTCCAGCTCGTCGCGCTCCATGATGCCCGTTTCCACGGGCTTGCGGTCCACGGGCGGGGTCTCGATAACGGACAGCCCGCGGATGCCCGAGAGCGACAGTTGCAGAGTCCGGGGGATGGGCGTGGCCGTCAGGGTCAGAACGTCGATGTTCTGGCGGAAATGCTTGAGCTTTTCCTTGTGCTTGACCCCGAACCGCTGCTCCTCGTCCAGAATGAGCAGGCCGAGGTTGGGCAGTTCCACGTCCTTGGAAAGAATGCGGTGCGTGCCGATGAGGATGTCGATCTCGCCCCGGGCGGCGGCCTCGAGCACGGTCTTCTGCCGCTTGGCCGTGACGAACCGGCTGAGCAGCCCCACGCGCACCGGGAACCCCTCCATGCGCTTGGTGAAGGTCTGGTAGTGCTGTTCGGCCAGCACCGTGGTCGGGCACAGCAGGGCCGTCTGGCGGCCATCCAGCGCCGCGCGGAAGGCGGCGCGCAGGGCCACCTCCGTCTTGCCGAAGCCCACGTCGCCGCAGACCAGCCGGTCCATGGGCTCGGCCTTCTCCATGTCGCGGAACACGTCGTTCACGGCCTTTTCCTGGTCCGGGGTCTCCTCGAAGCCGAAGGTGGCCTCGAACTCGGCATACATCTCGTCGAGCGGGCCGTAGCCGTACCCCTTGGCCACCCGGCGGAAGGCATACATCTCCACCAGTTCGAGGGCTATCTTCTCGATGGCCTTGCGGACCTTGGCCGTGGTCTTGGCCCAGCGCGAGCCGCCGAGCTTGTCCAGGGACGGCTGCTTGGCCCCCTCGGGCCCCTTGAAGCGCTGAACCAGATTGAGCCGGTCCACGGGCAGGTAGAGCTTGTCCTCGCCGGAAAAATACAGGAGCAGGTAGTCGTTGGCCCCCTCGCCGATGGCCATGTGGTGCAGGCCGCCGAACTGGGACAGGCCGTAGTCCCGGTGGACCAGCAGGTCGCCCTCGGACAGGTCGTCGTAGCGGTCGAGCCCCTTGAAGGCCTTGTCCCGCCCGGCCTGGGCCCGGGGCGCCTGGGGCTGGATGACCTCCTCGCCCAGGATGCGGGTCCGGTTCCAGCCGATGTCCATGCCCTTGCGCAGGGGCGAGACCAGGGCGTAGAGGCCCTGGCGGTCGGGCACGTATTCCAGGGTAATGGGCAGGCTTTCCTGCTCGGCCAGGTTCAGGAACTTGGCCCGCGAGCGCTGGGTGCGGAAACTCAAAATGGTGGTCTCGCCCGCGCTCTGCCACTCCTTGATCCCGGCCATGAGGGCCGCCCACGGCCGCCTGGTGGCCTCGGGCCGCCAGAAGATATCCGTGAAATCGCTGTACGGGGTCTCGGCCAGGTCGATGCCGCTCTTCTCCCGGCCGATGGTCAGCTCTTCGAAGACCAGCTGGCGGGCGGAGCTCCACGCCTTGCGGGCCACGTCGTGGGAGCGGACGATGAACCGCCGGGGCAGGCTGACGCCCTTGTCGCGCTCCTCGTCCTTGAGGTAGTCGCGCCACGACTGCTCGCGGTCCTCGAGCCGGGCCCGCAGGGTTCCGCCCGAGGAGAGCAGCCAGGCCGCGTCCCTGGGCAGGTAGGTTTCCAGGCCCACGGGCGCGTCATAGTACAGACCGGGCCAGACGAACCCGTCGTTGGCGTCCAGACGCTCGGACAGCGCCTGCTCCTGCGCGGCCGTGATCTCGCCGGTCCGGCGCAGCTTGTCCCACTGGTCGCGGGCGCGAAAACCCCGGTCCGGGGTGGTGATGGCCGGGGCCACGGGCAGGAGCACGGCCTCGGCCAAGTCCGCCTTGGAGCGCTGGGAGGCCGGGTCGAACAGCCGGATCTCCTCGAGCACGTCGCCGAAAAATTCAAACCGGAGCGGCAGCTCGTAGCCCGGCGCGTGGATGTCCAGGATGTCGCCGCGCATGGCCATGTCGCCGGGGTCCGAGACCAGCTTGCGGCGCACGTACCCCCAGGAGACGAGCTGTTCCAGGAGGATGTCCGGGGACATCTCCTCGCCCTTGGTCAGGGTGGCCCAGTTCTCGCGCAGGACCGTCTCGTCGGGCCAGTGCGGCAGGAGGTTGTCGGCGGTCATGAGCACGCCGCGCGGACCGTCCCGGTAGACCAGCCCGTACAGGGCGGCCCACCGCTCGCTCCACCCCTGCGACTCGGGCGTGCGCGGATGGTACGGCGGCAGGAAGACCCATTCCCGCTCCCAGGCGGGCTGTTCCGATCCGCCCCGCTCGCCGCGCGACAGCAGGGTCAGCAGGGCCTGCATCTCCCGGAACTCGGCCACGCCCGGCACCACCAGGACCACGTCGGTCCCGCCCGCCAGCAGAGACCCCGCCAGCAGGGCCTGGGAGCCCGGTCCGCTCTTGAAAATCCGGACCGAATCAACGGTCCCCTTCATGAAGTCGGCTATGTCCTTGGGGTAATTGGCTGGCATGGATTCGCTGTGAAAAGGGTTTCTCGGCCTCGCGTGAAAAAATGGAAAAGCCGCCTCTTCCCTAGCGGGACCAGGACGGCTTGTCACCAAGATTCTGTCGGGCCTAGACGGTGCCCAGGGCTTCCTTTTCCTCGTTGTCCAGAAGCGAATCCAGGTCGAGCAGGATCAGCAGGCGGTCTTCGAGCTTGCCCACGCCGTCGATGTAGTCGGCATCCATGCCCGCCACCACGGGCGGCGGCGGCTGGACCGAGTTGGCCGGAATGCGCAGGACCTCGGACACGGAATCCACCACGAAACCAACGATGATCATTTCGATCTCGATGACGATGATCCGCGTGTACTTGTCGTGCTCTTTCGACTGAAGCCCGAAGCGGCGGCGCATGTCCACGATGGGAATGACCTTGCCGCGCAGGTTGATGACGCCCTCGACGAACTCGGGAGCGCGGGGGACGTTGGTGATCTCCATGGTCCGGATGATCTCCTGGACCTGGAGGATGTTGACCCCGAATTCCTCGTCGCCGATGCTGAAAGTCACCAGCTGGGTCAACTCCTGATCGACTTCGCCCTCTTCGACGTCGGTGATGTCTTCAACTTCCATTCTCATGGCTACCCCGTCTAGGATGACCGGATGCGCCGAAGGCGCGTCCCGTTTTACAAGGTCCGAATCTGTCAACCAAGCCTGTTTTTGTCAATGAGAATATCCAGCCGGTCGAAATTGTTGGAAAGAAGTCGCCCGCACCCCCCTGCGGGCCGGCCATTTCGCCCGTCCTTCATTTTTCACCAATGAAAAGGCTTTGTTGTGGTTTTTCTCACGCTCCGGCCGCAAAGTGTTGTTGACGCTCTTGAGATAAAGGGCTAACGTAGGTCCCACTTCGACTCTATATGTTTGATTTATTTCACCTTTTGGAAAAGAGGCAGGCCATATCGCATGGGTCAGTACGCCAATTTCAAGGACCACGACACCCTGGAGGCCCAGGTCAAGAGCCTGGCCGATGATGAACTCCTGGATTTCTGGGAAGAAACGCAGCAACTTGCCAAAATGCTGGACCAAGCCGAGCAAACCGACCTGGAATACAATCCCGAATACGAACGGGTCATCCTCCAGGAGCTGCAGTACCGGACCTGCTTCAAGGGCCGCATCTGATTTTCCGGACACGAACGAAAAAACTCCCCGCCTCTGCCGAGACGGGGAGTTTTTTTTCATGCCTGATGGCGCCCTCTATTTCACCGGGGTGCGGCCGATGGAGAAGTAGGCGAACCCGGCCTTGCCCATGCGCTCGGGCAGGTACAGGTTGCGGCCGTCAAAGACCAGCGGCGCGGTCAGGGCGGCCTTGATGCGCTCGAAGTCCGGGTTGCGGAACTGGTTCCAGTCCGTGACCACGGCCAGGGCGTCCGCCCCTTCCAGCACGTCGTACTGGCTGTCCATGATCTCGAGGTTCTCCAGGTGGCCGATCTCCTCGCGGGCGCGGGTGTTGGCCACCGGGTCGAAGGCCCGGACCTTCATGCCCAGGCCGGTCAACGCCTTGATCACCTGGATGGCCGAAGCCTCGCGGATGTCGTCGGTGTTGGCCTTGAAGGCGATGCCCCACATGGCCAGGGTCCGGCCCGCCACGCCGCCCTGGGGCTCGAAATAGGCCTTGATCTTCTCGGCCAGGACGAGCTTCTGGGTGTTGTTGACCTCGTCCACGGAGCGGATGAGCTTGGCGTCGTAGCCGTGCTCGGCGGCCGTGTCGATGAGTGCCTTGACGTCCTTGGGGAAGCAGGACCCGCCGTAGCCCACGCCGGGGTAGATGAAGGAGTAGCCGATGCGCGAATCCGAGCCGATGCCCGCGCGGACCTCGGAGACGTCCGCCCCGACCCGCTCGCAGATGTTGGCCACTTCGTTGATGAAGGATATCTTGGTGGCCAGCATGCAGTTGGCCGCGTACTTGGTCATCTCGGCCGAGCGCACGCCCATGACGATGAGCTTCTCGCGGCTGCGGGCGAACGGGGCGTACAGGGACTTGATGGTCGTGGCCGAGTTCGCGTCGCTCGTGCCCACGATGACCCGGTCCGGCTTCATGAAATCGTTGATCGCGTCGCCTTCCTTGAGGAACTCCGGGTTGGAGACCACGTCGAAGGGAATGGACTCGCCGCGCTTCTCCAGCTCACCGGCGATGATCCCGCGCACCCGGTCGGCGGTGCCCACGGGCACGGTGGACTTGTCCACCACGATCTTGGGCGAGGTCATCCTCTGCCCGATCTCGGCGGCCACGGCGTCCACGTACTTGAGGTCGCAGGAGCCGTCCTCGCGCTGCGGGGTGCCCACGGTGATGAAGACCACCTCGGCATCCTTCAGCCCCTCGCCCAGTTCGGTGGTGAAGTGCAGGCGGCCCTGCTCGGTGTTGCGCTTGACCAGGTCCTCCAGACCAGGCTCAAAGATGTGGACCTTGCCGCTCTCCAGGGTTTTCACAACCTTGGGGTTGACGTCCACACAGAAAATATCGTTTCCCATTTCGGCGAAGCAGGCCGCGGAAACCAGTCCCACGTAGCCGGTGCCGACGATGCATACGTTCATATGGCATTGCTCCAGATTGAAAGTCTATTTCATAACAGGCCATGCGGATACCGTGTACGCGCACGCGCGTCAATTATGAATGCAAAACGTCACCTGGAGGCCGTGGCTATTGCCATTCCGCCCCAGGTATCTTAATCAATGAGGATATTACGCAATTACGCACTCGGAGGATGATACAATGCCGGTACTCGTTGTCAACGTCGATCATGTGGCCACCCTGCGCCAGGCCAGAATGGGCATCGAACCCGAGCCCGTGACCGCCGCCTACATGGCGGAAATGGCCGGGGCCACGGGCATCATCGTCCACCTGCGTGAAGACCGCCGTCACATCCAGGACCGGGACGTGGAGCTGATCAAACAGACCTGCAACACCCGGCTGCACCTGGAAATGGCCGCCACGGACGAGATGCAGGGGATCGCCCTGAATATCGAACCCGAGATGGTCTGCCTGGTACCCGAGAAGCGGCAGGAACTGACCACCGAGGGCGGCCTGAACTGCATCGGCCGCGAGGCGGAACTCAAGGACTTCCTGGCCCCCATCCACGAAAAGGGCATCCGCTCCAGCCTGTTCATCGACGCCGACCCCAAGCAGATCGAGGCGGCCGTGGCCACGGGCACGGAATTCATCGAAATCCACACCGGGCACTACGCCGACGCCAAGGAATACAGGCAGCGCAAGGTGGAGCTCGAAAAGATCCTCAAGTCCATCGCCCTGGCCCGGGACATCGGCCTCAAGGTCAACCTCGGCCACGGCCTGAACTACCGCAACGTCCTGAACTTCAAGGACGTGCCCGGCATCAGCGAATACTCCATCGGGCACGCCATCATGGCCCGGGCCATCTACGTGGGCCTGGACCGGGCGGTCCGGGACATGGCCGAACTGGTCCGGTCCTTCGCGGACTAGCCGGGCGGGACGACGCGGCATGATCAAGGGAACGGGCATCGACCTGACGGAGCTGGACCGCATCCGGGACCTCTGGGATCGGTTCGGACACCGGTTCGCCCGGAGAATCCTCACGGAGCGCGAACGCGCGCAACTCCCGGAGCGCAATCCCGTGCCGCGCCTGGCCGCCCTGTTCGCCTGCAAGGAGGCGGCCGTCAAGGCGCTCGGCACCGGATTCGCCAAGGGCGTGCACTTCAAGTGCATCGAGATCCTCCACAACGAGGACGGCAAGCCGGAGATTTCCTTCCTCGGCGAGGGGCTCGCCCGGTGCGAACGGATGGGCGTGACCGGAGCGCACGTGTCCATGACCCATTCCCGTGACACCGCCGCCGCCACCGTGATATTGGAAGGATAGACAAACCCCCATCCAGGAGAGCTCATGCTGCTGCCCCTTCCGACCCCCGCCGAAATGTCCGTGTGGGACAGGGAAACCATCCACACCGTCGGCATCCCCGGCGTCACCCTCATGGAATCCGCCTCCCGCGAGGCCCTCAACGTCCTGCTCGAGGAGTACGGCGACGTGGACGGCGCGGTCATTTTCTGCTTCGCCGGGTCCGGCAACAACGGCGGCGACGCCTTCGCCATGGCCCGCGCCCTCGCCGACCTCGGGGCCGAGGTCACGGTCTTCCACACCCGACCCAAGAAGGCGTACCGGGGCGAGACCCGGGCCAATCTCCTGTGGGCGCAGAAGCTCGGCCTCCGGCTGGTCCATCTGGCCGGGGTGAACCTCGACGCGCTGCCCCAGCCCGACGTCGTCGTGGACGGCCTGCTCGGCACCGGCTTTCAAGGCACCCTGCGCGAAGACATTCTGAACATGGTGCGGACCGTCAACCGGCTGGGCGAACGCGCCTTCGTCCTGGCCGTGGACATCCCCTCCGGGCTGAACGGACTGACCGGACTCGCCCAGCCCGAAGCGGTCATGGCCGACGCCACGGCCACTTTCCAGTCGCCCAAGCTCGGCCTGGTCATGCCCGAGGCCATGGAATACACCGGCGCGCTGCACGTCTGCCCCATCGGCATTCCGCTGAAGGTCCAGGAAGACAACCCCGTCCGGCACCACCTCATCACCGGCGCGGTCATGGAGACCCTGCCCGCGCCCGCCCGCGACATGCACAAGGGCACCGCCGGGCACGTCCTGGTGGTCGGCGGCAGCATCGGCCTGACCGGCGCGCCGCACCTGGCCGCGCTGGCCGCCCTGCGCAGCGGGGCCGGACTGGCCACCGTGGCCTGCCCCGACGGACTGGCCGACGCCGTCAAGGGGAGCTCGCCGGACATCATGACCCTGCCGCTCGGCTCGGGCGCGGTCTGGACACGGGACATGGCCGCCGAGGTCAGGGAGGAACTCCACCGCTTCGACGCCGTGGTCCTGGGCCCCGGCCTGGGCCGCGCGCCCGGGGCCATGGCCTTCGCCCTGGACCTGATCGCCTCCTGCGAGCTGCCCCTGGTCCTGGACGCGGACGCGCTCTTCGCCCTGGCCGCCAACCCCGAGCACCTCAAGACCCTGCCCGAACGAGTCGTGCTCACACCCCATCCGGGCGAGATGGCCCGGCTGCTCGACGTCTCCATCGCCGACATCCAGGCCGACCGGCTGGGCGCGGCGGACCGTTTCCTGGTCGTCTGCGACGCCACCCTGGTCCTCAAGGGCGCGGGCACGTTGGTGGCCGACCCGGACACGACCTGCGTGTCCCCCTTTGCCGAACCCAACCTGTCCGTGGGCGGCTCCGGCGACGTCCTGTCCGGCGTCGTCGGCACGCTCCTGGCCGGAGGGCTCGCCCCCCTGCACGCGGCCTGCGCCGGCGTCTTCTGGCACGGGCTGGCCGGGCGCGCCCTGAACAACGAATTTCCCGCACGCGGCAACCTCGCGTCCGAAATCGCCAACATGCTGCCCCACGCGGCGGCATCCTTCACCAAGGAGCTTGAACCATGCTGACAGCCAAAGACATCATGACCACCGACTGCATCACCCTGACCCCGGACACCGACATCACCGCCGCCGCCACGCTCCTTCTCGAGAAGAAGATCAACGGCGCGCCCGTGCTGGACGGCGACCAGGTGGTCGGCGTGCTCTGCCAGTCCGACCTGATCGCCCAGCAGAAGAAGGTCACCCTGCCCTCCTTCTTCACCCTGCTGGACGGCGTCTTCCCCCTCTCCTCCCACGACCAGCTGGAACGCGAGATGACCAAGATCGCGGCCCTCAAGGTCGGCGACGCCATGACCCCGGCCCCGATCTTCGTGCACCCGGACACCACCATAGAGGACGTGGCCACCATGATGGCCAACGAGAAACTCTACACCCTGCCCGTGGTCGAGAACGACAAGCTTGTCGGCGTGGTCGGCAAGGAAGACATCCTCAAGACCCTGGTCAAGGCCTAGGGACCGGACCCGGAACGTGAGCCTGAAACTGCACCTTCCCGACAGCGACGCCACCGTGGCCCTGGGCCGCGCCCTGGCCTCGATCCTGTCCCGAATGGACGCCCCACCGGCTTTGCTCTTGCAAGGCGACCTCGGATCGGGCAAAACCACGTTGGTCAGGGGTTTCGTGGAATCCCTGCCCGGCGCGGAGGCGGCGGAGGTCTCGAGCCCGAGCTTCAACATCTGCAACCTGTATCCGACCACGCCCGGCGTGGCGCACTTCGATCTCTACCGGCTCGAAGGCATGCCCCCGGACGACGCCCTGTTCGATTCCCTCGAGGACGCGGACACGATCACCATCGTGGAATGGATACAATTCCTGCCCAGGGGAATGTGGCCAGACCAGGCCCTTTTCCTGGAGTGGACCCCGTCGGACACTGGACGAAGCCTCGTATTGCATGCGATGGGAGGTGCGGCGCGGGACGTCGTCGACGCCCTGCGACCCAAGTGACAACCGTTTCCAGAGAGCAGAATCTAAAAAATGAACATCGTCGTACAAAAGTTCGGAGGCACATCGGTCCGCAACCTGGAGTGTCAACGCCAGGTCATGCAGAAGGTCCTGCGCCCCTACCGTGAGGGCAACAAGGTTATCGTGGTCCTGTCGGCCATGTCCGGTGAGACCAACCGCCTATTGGGCCTGGCCGAGGAGTGGTCGGACAATCCCGACCCCGCCGAAGTGGATTCCCTGGTTTCCACCGGTGAACAGATTTCCTGCGCCCTCTTCGCCATGCTGCTCAAGCAGCAGGGCGTCAAATGCCGTTCCGTGCTCGGCTTCCAGGCCCCGGTGAAAACCGACTGCTGCTACGGCAAGGCCCGCATCACCGCCATCGACGAGTCCCGGCTCAAGGGCATGCTCCAGGAGTACGACATCCTCGTGGTCGCCGGATTCCAGGGGTGCGACGACAGCGGCCGCATCACCACCCTCGGACGCGGCGGCTCCGACACCTCGGCCGTGGCCCTGGCCGCGGCCCTCAAGGCCGACGTCTGCGAAATCTACACCGACGTTCCGGGCGTGTTCACCACCGACCCGAACCTCTGCACCGACGCCCGCAAGATCGACCGCATCTCCTATGACGAGATGCTGGAAATGGCCAGCATGGGAGCCAAGGTGCTCCAGATCCGCAGCGTCGAGTTCGCCAAGAAATACAATGTAACCGTTCATGTCCGCTCCACCTTTTCCGACGAGCCGGGCACCATAGTCACGCAGGAGGATGAAAACATGGAAGCCGTCATGGTCTCTGGCATCGCATACGACAAGGATCAGGCTCGCATCACGCTGATACACGTCAAGGACAACCCCGGCGTGTCGGCCCAGATTTTCTCCCCCCTGGCCGAGAAGAAGATTCTCGTGGACATGATCGTCCAGAACCCGTCCAAGGACGGCTTGACCGACATGACCTTCACCGTGCCCCGCGCCGACGTGAAGCCGACCATCAAAACCCTGGAAAAGCTCCAATACGAAATCGGCTACGAAGAGCTATCCAGCAATCTCAACGTCGCCAAGGTGTCGATTATCGGCGTCGGCATGCGTAACCATTCCGGCGTGGCCTCCAAGGCCTTCCGGGCGCTTGCCGATGAGAACGTGAACATCCTGATGATCAGCACCTCGGAGATCAAGATCACCTGCTTGATCGACGACAAGTACACCGAACTGGCCGTACGCACACTCCATAAAGCCTTCAACTTGGAGGAAGGCAAACACATCGAGTAGCCGATGCAAAACATCACCATATATGACACGACCCTGAGAGACGGAGCCCAAGCCGAAGAACTGAACCTGACCACCCAGGACAAGGTCCGCATAGCGCAGAAGCTGGACGATCTGGGCATTCACTACATCGAGGGCGGCTGGCCCGGCTCCAACCCCACGGACAGGAGATTCTTCGAAGAAATAAAGTCCTGCACCTTCAAGAACGCCAAACTGGCCGCCTTCGGCTCCACGCACATGGCCAAGTTCACGCCCGAAAAGGACCCGAATCTGGCCGGGCTGCTTGAGGCCGAGACCCCGGTGGTGACCATCTTCGGCAAGACCTGGGACATCCACGCCACCATCGCCCTCGGCGTCCCGCTTGAGCGCAACCTCGAACTCATCGCCAACTCCGTGGCCTATCTCAAGGCGCGGGTGGACGAGGTCATCTTCGACGCCGAGCACTTCTTCGACGGGTTCAAACGCAACCCGGAATACGCCATCAAGGCCCTGACCGCCGCCTTCGAGGCCGGGGCCGACCGCCTCGTCCTCTGCGACACCAACGGCGGCTCCCTGACCAGCGAAATCGGCCGGGCCGTGGGCGAGGTCCGCAAACTCCTGCCCGAGGCCAGACTGGGCATCCACGCCCACAACGACTCCGAACTGGCCGTGGCCAATTCCCTGGAAGCGGTCCGCCTCGGCGCGGTCCAGGTCCAGGGCACCATCAACGGCTACGGCGAGCGGTGCGGCAACGCCAACCTCTGCTCGGTCATCCCCAACCTGGAACTCAAGATGGGCTTCGAGGTCATCGGCAAGGAAAATCTCGCCCGGCTCCTGCCCGTCGCCAACTTCGTCAGCGAAATCGCCAATCTGCGGCCGTTCATGCGCCAGCCCTTCGTGGGCGCATCCGCCTTCGCCCACAAGGGCGGCATCCACGTCAGCGCCATCCTCAAGGATGCCCGCACCTACGAGCACATCCCGCCCGAGACCGTGGGCAACGAGCGCCGCGTGCTCCTCTCGGACCAGGCGGGCAAGTCCAACATCCTGTTCAAGGCCCACGAGCTGGGCTACAAGCTGGCCAAGGACGACCCCACCGTGGACCGCCTGCTCAAGGAGCTCAAGATCAAGGAGTCCATGGGCTACGAATACTCCGTGGCCGACGCCTCCTTCGAACTCATGCTCCGCGAGGCCCTGGGCAAGCCCCTCGACTACTTCCACTTCCGCCACTTCTTCGTGGTGGACGCCAAGCGCGAGGAAGACGCCGAACCCATGTCCGAGGCCACGGTCATCGTGGACGTCAAGGGCCAGCAGGAACACACCGCGGCCACCGGCATGGGCCCGGTCAACGCCCTGGACAGGGCCCTGCGCAAGGGACTGGAACTGTTCTACCCCCGCCTGGGCGAAATCCGCCTGCTCGACTTCAAGGTCCGCGTCCTGTCCGGCGCGGTGCGCGACACCGGCGGCACCGCCTCCTTCGTCCGCGTCCTGATCGAATCCGGCGACGGAACCGACCGCTGGACCACCATGGGCGTGTCCCACAACATCATCGAGGCCTCCTGGCAGGCCGTGGTCGACGCCATCAACTACAAGCTCTTCAAGGACGAAATGGCGGAGGCGTAAGCAGCCTCCGGCGGCCGGGAGAAGGGGAAGAAAAAACCTTTCGAGAAAGGTTCTTTCCTTCCCCTTCCCCCGGACCCCCATCCCCATCCTTTTCCAAAGCTTTTTATAGCCGCTTCGCGAGGCGACAGCACAAAACAAGGCCCCCGACTCAGATTGAGTCGGGGGCCTTTTCTTGATTCTTTCTTTGGAGCGATTCGGGTGGCAAAGCCACCCGACAGCAGCTCTCTCCCCTGCCGCCAACCCACTCTCGGAATAGGCTTTCGAGAGTGGGTCAGCTGTGCATTTTCTTCCGGTGGGCTTTCACCGCAGTGTAGCCTTCTACATGAGGATGAAAGCCCGCCGGAAAAAATGTGCAGATGGCCCGCTATCGGAAGCCGCCCTACATCTTCGCAGCTTTCTTAATCAACCGCAGGAGCTGGTTGGTGAAACCGGCTTCATTGTCGTACCAGGCGATGACCTTGACCTGGGTGCCGCCCATGACGCGGGTCAGGGCGCTGTCGACCACGCCGCCAAAGGTGGAGCCCATGAAGTCCACGGACACCAGCGGTTCCTCGGTGTAGCCCATGGACTCGTTGGCCGCCGCCTTGAGGGCCGCGTTGACCTCTTCCACCGTGGTCTCCCGCTTCAGCTCGCAGACCAGGTCGATGAGCGAGACGTTGGGGGTGGGCACGCGGATGGACATGCCGTCCAGCAGGCCGTTCAGCTCGGGAATGACCAGGCCGACGGCCTTGGCCGCGCCGGTGGTGGTGGGGACCATGTTCACGGCGCAGGCGCGGGCCCGGCGCAGGTCCTTGTGGGAACCGTCCAGGATGCGCTGGCTCATGGTGTAGGAGTGCACGGTGGTCATGATGCCGTGCTTGATGCCGAAGGCGTCGTGGATGACCTTGGCCACCGGGGCCAGGCAGTTGGTCGTGCAGGAGGCGTTGGAAATGATCTTGTGCTCGGGCTTGAGTTCGTCGTCGTTGACGCCGATGACCACGGTTACGTCCGAATTCTTGCCGGGCGCGGAGATGATCACCTTCTTGGCGCCGCAGGCGAGGTGCTTCTCGCAGCTCTCGCGGTCGGTGAACTTGCCGGTGGACTCGACGACCAGGTCGCAGCCCATCTCACCCCAGGTCCATTCGCCGGGCGCGTTCCGGGTCACCTTGACCGGCTTGCCGGCCATGACGAATCCGTCCTCGGTGGGCTGCACGTCCGGGAACCGGCCGTGCACGGAGTCGTATTTCAGCAGGTGGGCGAGGTCTTCGTTGGAGGCGCGGGCGTTGACGGCCACCAGTTCCAGATCGGTCTCCTCCGCCAGCAGCCGGGCCAGATAACGGCCGATGCGTCCAAATCCGTTCAAACCTATTTTCGTCGCCATGCCGGGTCCTCCTGTGAGTATGCGATTTGTCTCTCGTACGGGTTTATAAGGCAACAACCATACTGTGCCTATGGTTTCACGTCAACGGGGTTCACGAAATCGTATGCCTGAGCATGTCCAGGGTATCGCGGTCCGTGAAATCGAAATGCAGCGGGGTCAGGGTGATGTGACCGGCCGTCAGCAGCGCGCGGTCGCGGTCCGGGCTGATGCGGCCCGGGGGGATGGCCCCGCTGAGCCAGTAATACGGCCTGCCGCGCGGGTCCTGGCGGGTGTCGTAGACGTCGTCGTAGGACGCCCGGGTGTGCGGGCAGAGGATCATTTCCCTGGCCTCCTCGATGGGGCAATTGGGGAAATTGAGGTTGAGCACGCGCTTGCGCGGCAACTCCGCCCAGGGAATCTTGGGCAGCAGCTCGGCGCAGAACCGGGCCTGGCCGCTCAGGTCCTCGGGGTTGAAGTTGTCCATGGACACCGCCATGGCCGGAATCTCCATGAGCGCCCCCTCGGTGGCTGCGGACACCGTGCCGGAATAGAGGATGTCCACGCCCACGTTGGCCCCCGCGTTGATCCCGGACAGGACCAGGTCGGGCTTTTCGTCCAGCAGCGTGGACAGGCCGAGCTTGACGCAGTCCACGGGCGTGCCGTAGACGCCCTGCCCCACGAAGCCGTTCTCCCTGAACTGCTTGACCCGGATGGGCAGGGCCAGGGTCACGGCGTGACCCACGGCCGACTGTTCGGTGACCGGAGCGACCACGTGCACGTCGTGGCCGGCCTCCTTGAGGGCGAAATACAGGGCGCGCAGGCCGATGGCCTGGATGCCGTCGTCGTTGGCGAGCAGAATGTTCATCGAATCTCCGCCTGCAAGCTAGGATTTGACAATACGTGTGAAATCAGGTTCATAACCCTGAGCGGGCCGAGCGACATTCGCGCCGGTCCGTTTTCCGCACATACTGTAGTGATACGCGTATGGGCGAGGTACCTCAACATCTCACCAATGGCAAGATCAGTGGGCAAAAAGTCGCAATATATCCAGTCTCTGTCGCCGGGCCAAACCGTGGACGACATCTTTCTCCTGGCCGGGGCCAACCAGGCCCAATCCAAGAACGGACCTTACTGGAACCTCTCGTTCCAGGACGCAACCGGGTCCATCGACGGCAAGATATGGAGCCCGAAGAGCCTTGAATACCCCATCCTCGAGCCGGGCAGCATGGTCCGCGTCCGGGGCTTCGTGGAGAGCTACCGCGACAAGAACCAGCTCAAGGTGGACCAGATGGAGGTGCTCGACGCCCCGGTGCCGGGCATCGACCTGTCCGATTTCATGCCCGCCTCCAAGACCCCGCCCGAGGAGTTGCTGGAGGCCCTGGAAGACATGATCACCGAGCACATGCGCCACAAGCCGTGGAAGACGCTCTGCCGCAAGGTCCTGGACAACGAGGACATCCGCGCCCGGCTGCTGGCCGCGCCCGGCGCCAAGACCGTGCACCACGCCTATGTGGGCGGCCTGCTCGAGCACACGCTGGGCGTGGCCCGGGCGTGCATGGCCCTGTGCGACGTCTACCCGAATCTCGACCGCCAGACCCTGCTGGCCGGAGCCATCTTCCACGACCTGGGCAAGGCGTGGGAGCTGTCCGGCGGACTGACCAACGACTACACCGACGAGGGGCGGCTCTTCGGCCACATCCAGATCGGCATGGAGAAGCTGGAACCGTTCCTGGCCCGCTGCCCGCGCCTGGAAGCGGGCCTCAAGATGCACCTCAAGCACCTGATCACCAGCCACCACGGCGAGCACGAATTCGGCTCCCCGGTGCGGCCCAAGACCCCGGAGGCGTTCGTCCTGCACTTCGCGGACAACATGGACGCCAAGCTGAACATCATCGACCAGGCCTACGCCGACATGGACAAGACCGGGGCCGACTGGTCGCCCTACATGCGCTTCCTCGAACGCAACGTGTTCCGGCCCGAGCCCACCCCCGACAACGCCAAGAAACAGAACGCGAAAGCGGAGAACCAATGTTTATTACCTTTGAAGGCATAGAGGGGACCGGCAAATCCACCCAGATCGCCCGAGTGCGGGACTATTTCGAGTCCCGGGGCCGGGAGGTCTTCCAGACCCTGGAGCCGGGCGGCAGCCGCATCGGCCGGGACCTGCGCAAGATGCTCCTGCACGTGGACAACAAGGAGATCACGCCCATCACCGAGCTGTTCCTGTATCTGGCCGACCGCGCCCAGCACGTGGGCCAGGTCATCCGGCCCGAGCTTGATGCGGGCAGGGTCGTGCTCTGCGACCGGTTCGCGGACTCGACCATCGTCTACCAGGGGTACGGGCGCGGCCTGGACACCGTCATGCTCCGGGAGCTCAACGAGGTGGCCGTGGACGGGCTGTGGCCGGACCTGACCATCGTCCTGGACATCGACCCGGAGATCGGCCTGAAACGGGCCACCCTGCGCAACATCGAGGACGGCAAGGCCAAGGAGGAGGGACGGTTCGAGGCCGAACACCTCTCCTTCCACAAGCGCATCCGGGAAGGCTACCTGACCTGGGCCGCCTTCAACCGGGAGCGCATGCGCGTGGTCAACGCCTCGGGCACGCCCGACGAGGTCTTCGAGCAGATCAGGGCCGTCATCGAGGCCCACGGGACCGGCGCGGCCTGATCCGTAGCCGGCCTTTTTTTGCATAATCGTTCCTGGAAACTTCCGGGCTTTGTGCTATGGTGCAACCAGAATGGCGGTTGTTCCTTTTTCGCCAACCAACCACCGGGACCGCATGTCGGCTGAATTCCTGAACAAGAAAATCGGGCCCCTGTCACTCTCCGCCATGGCGGACACGGCCAAAACGCTGCTGCTCCTGACCGGCATCGTCTGGCTGCTCGTCCTGGGCTCCCAGCGCCTGGGCTACAACTGGCAGTGGTACCGCATCCCGCAATATCTCTGGACGTTTACGGACCAGGGCTTCACCTGGGGGCCGCTCATGGAGGGCCTCGGGGTGACCTTCAAGATCACGGGCATCAGCCTGGTCCTCATGCTGGTCATCGGCCTGACCACCGCGCTCATGCGCATGTCGACCTCCTGGGCCGCCCAGGGCGTGGCCAGGGCGTACATGGAGCTGATCCGCAACACCCCCCTGCTCATCCAGATTTTTTTCATCTACTTCGTCATCGCGCCCATCCTGGACATCTCCGCCTTCCACTCGGCGGTCATCGCCCTGAGCCTGTTCGAGGGGGCCTACGCCTCGGAAATCTTCCGGGCGGGCATCACCTCCGTCGACAAGGGCCAGTGGGAGGCCGCCCAGAGCCTCGGCATGGGGCCGTACGCCATGTACCGGTACATCATCCTCCCCCAGGCCGTGCGCCGCGTCCTGCCGCCCCTGACCAGCCAGGCCGTGTCCCTGGTCAAGGACTCGGCCCTGGTCTCGACCATCGCCATCCTGGACCTGACCCAGCGCGGGCGCATGATCGACGCGGAAACATTTCTGACTTTCGAGATATGGTTCACCGTCGCCGCCATCTACCTCGTGGTCACCCTGGCCCTGTCCGGGGTGGTCTGGCTGCTGGAGCGACGGTTCAACGGCCTCAAGGCCTAACCGCAAAGGAGCTCGCATGACCATCTGGAGAGCCATGAAGATAGGCGGCGTGATCATCATCGCCATTCTCGGCGTGTCGCACGTCACCTTTGCCCAGGAATCCTGTAAATAACCCTCTGACCCGGCTTGAGACGCCGACCAAGGAGAAGCCCCATGAAACGCCTTCGCATCCTGGCCATCGCCACACTTTTCATCCTGCTCGCATCCGCCTTCGGGTGCAGCCAGGAACCCCTCCCGCAGAAAACGGACAAGAACGAAGCGGCCGCGACCGCCACAACCCCGGAATCCGGCAGCCAGCTTGACGTCATCCTCAAACGCGGCACCATCCGGGTCGGCTTCGACACCTTCAAGCCCTGGGCCATGAAGGACAAAAACGGCGACTACATCGGTTTCGAAATCGAGGTGGCCCGCCAGATCGCCCAGGACATGGGCGTCAAGGTCGAGTTTGTGCCCACCAAGTGGTCCGGCATCATCCCGGCCCTGCTGACCGGCAAGTTCGACATCATCATCGGCGGCATGTCCGTCACGCCCCAGCGCAATCTCAAGGTGAACTTCTCCCTGCCCTACGAGTATTCGGGCATGTCCATCGTGGCCAGCAAGAAGCTCGCCGAGGGACGCTCCACCATCGAGGACTTCAACAATCCCGGCACGACCATCGCCGTGCGCCTGGGCACCACCGCGGCCGAGGCGGCCAAGAACTTCCTGCCCAAGGCCAAGATCCTCTTCTTCGACGAGGAGTCCCAGACCATCCAGGAGCTGCTCAACGAGCGCGTCCACGCCGTGGTCGCCTCCAACCCGCTGCCGCTGAACCTGTCCAAGGAGTACGCGGATCAGCTCTACCTGCCGCTCAAGGACGACTTCACCAGAGAGCCCATCGCCTTTGCCGTGAAAAAGGGCGACCTGGACTTCCTGAACTGGCTGAACAACTGGGTCCGGGTGACCATGAGCAAGGGCTGGCTGCAGAACCGCTACGAGTACTGGTTCTTCACCAACGAGTGGGAAAATCAGATCCAGTAGCCGAGCCGACTACTTGTCTTCGAAAACTCAAAAACACCTGAAGATCACCCTGCTGGACGCCGTCATCCTGGCGGCTCTGGCAGGGGCCTTCGGCTACATCGTCTTCAAGGCCGCCACCGGGCTCAACTACCACTGGAACTGGTCGGTCCTCCCGCAGTTCCTGGTGCGCTTCGACCAGAAGAGCGGATCGTGGGCGCCCGGCCTGCTGACCCTCGGCCTGTTCACCACCATCCGCCTGTCCGTATGGTCCGGCATCCTGGCCGTCGCTCTGGGCGTCTTCATCGGGCTGTTCCGGGTCAGCCCGAGCCTGTTCAAGCGACAGGTGGGCGCGGTCTATGTGGGGCTCATCCGCAACACCCCGCCGTTGGTGCTCATCTTCGTCTTCTATTTTTTCATCGGCGACCAGATCATGTCCCTGCTCGGCGTGGAGCACGTCATCTACGGCCTGTCCGACGGGGCTCGTGAGGTCCTCGGCTGGTTCTTCGGGCCCATGAACCGCTTCCCCAGGTTCCTGTCCGCGCTGATCACCCTGGCCCTGTTCGAGGCGGCCTACATCGCGGAGATCGTCCGCGCGGGCATCGACTCCGTGGAGCCCGGCCAGTGGGAGGCATCGGCCGGGACCGGCATGACCCGTTTCCAGACCCTGCTCTACGTCATTCTGCCCCAGGCCCTGCAGCGGATGTTGCCAGCCCTGGCCGGACAGTTTATATCAATAATCAAGGACTCGGCCATCGTTTCCGTCATCTCCATCGAAGAGCTGACGTTTCAGGCCCAACAGCTCATGACGACCACGTACAGGAGCTTTGAGATCTGGATACTGGTCCTGGCCATGTATTTCGCGCTCACGTTCCTGTGCTCCCTGATAGTCCGCAAACTGGAACTCGCGCTGAGCAGGTGATGCGATATGTTCAAGGCATTGAAGAAAGTATTTGAAAAAAACCATGACGGATTGCCCAATACCGATGCACCCGCCAAACCGTTCGACATGGAGGCGTTTCATATGAACGATATCAAAGTCTATGCCCTCTCTACCTGCATTCATTGCAGGAATGCTAAAAAATATCTGGACGAATGCGGTGTGAAATACGAGTGCGTCCACGTGGACGAACTGACCGGCGACGAGCGCAAGAAGATCGTCCAGGAGGTCAAGGAGCGCAACCCCGCGGTCTCCTTCCCGACCATCGTCATCAAGGACAAGGTCATCGTCGGCTTCCACAAGGACCAGATCGACGAAGCCCTCAAGGAGGACTAGCCCATGGACGCCACGCAGCTCTATGAAATGCTGAAGAAGGTCCAGGAGCCCAAGGGCTACTACTTCAACGCGGACATGGACATGACCATGCCCCTGCTGGAAAGCCTGCTGACCAACAAGGAGCGCTTCGGCTACATGGCCTGCCCCTGTCGGCTGGCCAACGGCGAATACGAGGCGGACAAGGACATCCTTTGCCCCTGCGTCTACCGCGAGGAGGACGTCAAGGAATACGGCGCCTGCTTCTGCGCCCTGTACGTCAGCAAGGAATACAACGACGGCACCATCGAAAAGCAGGTGGTCCCCGAACGCCGCCCACCCGAAAAGATCCTCTTCTAGCCCCGCCGCCGGAGGAAAGGAAAAGGCCCGCTTGAAGCGGGCCTTTTTCATTTACTTGTCGACCATATTGATATTCAAGGCCGACAGCGCTTCCCTGATGGGAATGAACTGGTTGATGCCGATGGAACGTTCCCCGTAGCCGCTGACGCATACGCCGATGACGTTGCCGTTGACGTCGACCAGGGGGCCGCCGCTGTTGCCGGGCTGGATGTCGGCGTCGGTCTGGATGAAGTGCAGGCCGGTGTCCTTGTCCTCGCGGATGGCGCTGACAACCCCGCGCGTGATGGTCGCGCGCAACTCCAGTTCGAGAGGCGTCCCCACCGGGAAGACCGTCTCCATCACTTTCACTCCGGTACGGCGGATGGGGAAGGGTTTGGCCGACTTGACCGCCGCCTTGACCAAGGCGACGTCACGGGTGGGATGCACCTTGATGACCGTGCCGCTCAATTCGAACCCGTTGGAAAAGACCACGGAGACGTCCTTGCTCTGGCCCACCACATGCTGGTTGGTGATGATGTAGCCGTCATCGGTGACGATCAGTCCGGACCCGTGCCCGTAGGCAGTACGGATGGTCACGGTCGAGTCCGTCACCCGTGTGGGATCCTCGGCAAACGGAGTGATGTATTGCTCGACCGCCGGGATACTCATCTCGTCGCCGACGGATTTCTGCATGGTCAGGCTCGCCTTGACGCGCCGCCCGCTTACGAGATCGAAGAAGTCCTTGTCCGTGGACAATTCCTCCGCCGCACTGGCGAAGGACTCGAAGAGCAAAGACGTATACCCGTCGGCGCGCTCTTCCACGGACTTCTGATATCCGGTCGTGGTCACCTGAAGCAGGGTCTTCTTTTCCAGCGGGGAATAGACCGTCCACTGGACCTTCATCCAGACCTCTCCGTTTTCCGTGCCCAGGGAATCCCCGGACCAGAAGTCGTACAGCCTGCAGATGTTCGTCTTGATGTCCTTGATGTCCGCCGCCACCAGGTAACGAGCCCTGGTGAGCTCCTCCTGCCGGTCGAATATTTTCTTCGGATCGCCGACCACGTTGTACCCCCGAGCCGTCAGGGACTCGTAGAAGTACCGGGTGAATTCATCGTCGATGCCGCCGATGGTGGACCGGGACGACGTCCAGAAGATATCGGCCGAGGTATTCAGATTACACAGCTTCATGCTGCTGTCTGACTGCCCTGCGTAATATGCGCCTATCTTCTCCCCCCGTTTAACGGAAACTATGGTCTTGCTGAGACCTATGGGCTCCAGCCGGATATCGGGATCGATCTTCAATGCGGCATTGGTGGTGTGCTCGGGGATAGGGATTCTCTTTTTCCCGCAGGCAGGCAGAATCAACAGACAAATAGATAGAAAGACTACGCAGATACGCAAAACAAACTCCTCCGTTGAACGATAATGTACCGTTCATACACGGAGACAAATAGTTGTTCAACGAATTAATCCGCGTAGTTTTCCCTACCGCTGCGACAGCGCCAGCGCCCGGTCCAGGTCGTCGATGATGTCGTCCGCGTCCTCCAGGCCCACGGAGATGCGCACCAGGTCCAGAGGGACGCCGGCGGCCGCCTGCTCTTCCGGGGTGGACTGCCCGTGGGTGGTGGACGCCGGGTGGATGACCAGGGTCTTGGCGTCGAGGATGTTGGCCAGGTGCGAGCAGAGCTCCACGGACTCGATGAACTTGCGGCCCGCTTCGAGCCCGCCCTTGACCCCGAAGCCGAAGACCGCGCCCGGCCCGAGGGGGAAGGTGTTCTTGGCCCGGTCGAAGTCCGGATGGCTCGGCAGCCCGGCGTAGTTGACCCACTCCACGGCGTAGTGCCCTTCCAGGAAATCGGCCACCTTGCGGGCGTTCTCGCAGTGCTGGCGGGCGCGCAGGGGCAGGGTCTCCATGCCCTGGAGGATCAGGAAGGCGTTCTGCGGGGCCATGGCCGCGCCCGTGTCGCGCAGCATGCCGATGCGCACCTTGGTGGTGAACACGGGGCACGGCGCGCCCGAGGGGCCGCCCAGGGCCTCCCACAGATTCAGGTTGTTGTAGGTCGGGTCCGGTTCGGTCAGCTCGGGGTACCGGCCGCCTGCCGCCCAGTCGAAGCCGCCCTTCTCCACAATGGCTCCGCCCATGGCCGTGCCGTGGCCGCCCACGATCTTGGTCAGGGAATAGACAGCGATGTCGCAGCCGAAGTCGAAGGGATTGAAGATCGGCGGCGGAGCCACGGTGGCGTCGAGGATGAACGGCAGGCCGTGGCCGTGGGCAACCTTGGCGATGCCGAGCAGGTCGTCCACGTTGCAGCGCGGGTTGCCGATGGCCTCGGAATAGACCAGCCGGGTGTTCTCGTCGATGGCCGCCTCGAAGTTGGCCGGGTCGGAGGAATCCACGAAGCGCGCCTCGATGCCGAACCGCTTGAGGGTGTGTTCGAACAGGGTCTGGGTCCCGCCGTACAGGTTGGCCCCGGTGACGATGTTCTGCCCGGCGGACACGATGGTCGCGATCGCGTAGAAGATGGCGGCCATGCCGCTGGCCGTGGCCACGGCTCCGGCCCCGCCGTGCAGGGCGGCCAGCCGCTTTTCGAGCACGTCCGTGGTCGGGTTGTTCAGCCGGGTGTAGATGTAGCCCGGCTGCCGCAGGGCGAACAGGTCGGCCGCGTGTTCCGTGTCGCGGAACAGGTAGGCGGTGGTCTGGTATATGGGCACGGCGCGGGCGCCGGTCTCGTCCGGGGTGTGTCCCGCGTGCAGGGCCACTGTCTGGGGTCCGTAGTGATGATCGTTCATATTCTCTCTCCTTGGTCAGGGCGTAAACAACGCCCGTTTGACCCGTAAAATGCGCCTTCACCCCTGCCTTGGCAAGGGTGCGACACATAGCGATTCTTTATCCGGGCCATAAGGACCGGGGTATGGAACGGGTTTTGCCGATGTCCGGGGCGGGAACGATTTTCCGACGCGGCGCGCGGAGACCGTGCGCAAACGTTTCATATTCCGCCAACATGGAGGGCAGCGAAAGGCTCCCGGGTGCGGAGCGGACCGGAGCGGGGATCAGTCCTTCAGGCCGACCTGCTCGATCCAGGCCGCGAACGCCGCCTGGGCCCGCTTGCCGTAGGCTTCCTTCCTGAACTTCTTCTTGATCCTGCCCTCGAGGCCGGGCATGAGCCCGAAATTGACGTTGGACGGCTGGAACTGCTTGTCCGGCCGGGTCCGCAGGTGGTTCAGGAGCGCGCCCAGGGCCGTCTCCACGGGCGGCTCGGCCAGGGTTTCCCCGTGCAGCCTCCGTCCCATGGACAGCCCGAGCCACAGCCCGCAGGCCGCCGATTCCAGGTACCCTTCCACCCCGGTGATCTGCCCGGCCAGGTACACGCCGGGCCGGTTCTTCAGCTGCAGGGTCCCGTCCAGGACCTCGGGCGCGTTGACGTAGGTGTTGCGGTGGATGGACCCGAGCCGCAGGAACTCGGCGTTCTCCAGCCCCGGGATCATGCGGAAGATGCGCTTCTGTTCCGGATACTTGAGCTTGGTCTGGAAACCCACCAGGTTGAAGGCGGTCCTGTCCGCGTTCTCGGTGCGCAGCTGGACGATGGCGAAGGGCCGCTCGCCGGTCTTCGGGTCCGTGAACCCCACGGGCTTGAGCGGGCCGAAGGCCAGGGTCATCTCCCCGCGCTCGGCCATGGCCTCCACGGGCAGGCAGGCCTCGAAATGGACCTCCTTCTCGAACTCGCGCGGCTTGACCTTCTCGCCCGCCAGGAGCGCGGCCACGAACGCCTTGTACTCGGCCTCATCCATGGGGCAGTTCAGGTAGTCGTCGTCCTCGGGCTTCCAGCGGGAGCCCCAGAACGCCTTGTCGAAATCTATGGAGTCGCGCGACACGATGGGCGCGATGGCGTCGTAGAAGTACAGCCGCGCGTCGCCCACCGCAGCCATGAGGCTCTCGGTCAGCTCCGGGCTGGCCAGGGGACCGGCGGCAATGACCACCGCGTCGCATCCTTGAAGCGCGTCGTCGTCCAGGGAGGCTATCTCCCGGCGGACCACGGTGATCAACTCGTGATCTTCGATCTTTCCGGTAATGTATTCGGAGAACAGGGCGCGGTCCACGGCCAGGGCCCCGCCGGCGGGCACGCGGGTGGCGAAGGCCGCCTCCATGACCAGACTGCCCAAACGCTCCATCTCCTCCTTGAGCAGGCCGATGGCCGCCGCCGGGCCCGTCGCCCGGAAGGAGTTGGAACAGACCAGCTCGGCCAGCCCGTCCTCGGTGTGCGCTTCGCTGCGCTTTTCCGGCTTCATCTCGAAAAGGGTCACCGGCACCCCGGCGTTCGCCAGCTGCCAGGCGCAGTCGCAGCCTGCCAGGCCGCCGCCCACGATCACCACATGTGCCATTTTCCCCTCCCCGATATCGTTTACGTCCGCCGCAATATGCCGTATAGGTGGCCTGATGGCGAACCTGCGGAATTTCTTATGACAAAACCACTGCTGGACATACGCGAGCTGACAACCTGCTTTTCCTCCGCCCAGGGCATTGCCAAGGCGGTGGATAACGTCAGCCTTTCCTTTATGCAAGGAGAAACCCTGGCCATCGTCGGCGAGTCCGGCTGCGGCAAGACCGTGCTCGCCCTGTCCATCCTCGGGCTCATACCCGATCCGCCGGGCCGCGTCACGGACGGGACCATCCTGTACCGGGACAAGGACCTCCTGGAGATGTCCGAGCACGAGCTCATGCACATCCGGGGCAACGCCATCTCCATGATCTTCCAGGAGCCCATGACCGCGCTCAACCCGGTCTTCCGCATCGACGACCAGATCGCGGAGCCGCTGCGGCTGCACCAGGGGTTCGGCAAGCGGGAAGCGCTGGACAAGGCCGTGGACGCGCTGAAGCTGGTGGGCATCCCCAATCCGGCCAAGATCGCCAAATCCTACCCGCACGAGCTGTCCGGCGGCATGCGCCAGCGGGTCATGATCGCCATGGCGCTGGCCTGCAACCCGGACATCCTCATCGCGGACGAGCCGACCACCGCGCTGGACGTGACCATCCAGGCCCAGATCCTCGACCTCATGGACGAACTCAAGGCGCGCATGAACGGCTCGCTCATGCTCATCACCCACGACCTCGGCGTGGTGGCCCGCATGGCCCAGCGCGTGGCGGTCATGTACTCGGGCAAGATCGTCGAGCTGGCCGGGGTGAACGAACTCTACGCCGAACCGCTGCACCCCTACACCAAGGGGCTGCTCGCCTCCATGCCGTCCCTGGGCGAGACCAGGGAGCTCAATCCGATCCCCGGCATCGTGCCGTCCATCTTCGACCTGCCCGAGGGGTGCCGGTTCCATCCGCGCTGCCCCAAGGCGTACAAGAAGTGCTCGCTCATGCTCCCCCCACTGTACGAACCGAAGCCGGGCCGCAAGGTCCGCTGCTGGCTCTACGAGGACTAGGCAATGGCCCTGCTCGAACTGATCAACGTGACCAAGCACTTCAAGGTCTCCGGCGGGCTGCTGGGGCTGACCACCGGCACCGTGCGCGCCGTGGACGGCGTAACCCTGAGCGTGGAGCGAGGCCGGACCCTGGGGCTGGTGGGCGAATCCGGGTGCGGCAAGTCCACCCTGGCCAAGTGCATCATGGGGCTTTTGCCGGTCACCTCCGGCGAGGTCATCTTCGGCAACCGGTCCATCTCCGCCTGGGACGAAAAGAAGCTGCGCTCCAAGATACAGATGATCTTCCAGGACCCGTACTCCTCCCTGAACCCGCGCCAGAAGATCGGCTCCATCATCCGCGAGGGGCTGGACATCCACAACATCGGCACCAAGGAGGAGCGGCGCGAAAAGGTCCGGCACCTGCTCAAGCTGGTCGGCCTGCAGCCCGAGCACGGCGACCGCTACCCCCACGAGTTTTCCGGCGGCCAGCGGCAGCGCGTGGCCGTGGCACGCTGCCTGGCCCTGGATCCCAAGCTGGTGGTCTGCGACGAGCCGGTGTCCGCCCTGGACGTGTCGGTCCAGGCCCAGGTCCTCGGCCTGCTCAAGGACCTACAGCAGCGGCTGGACCTGACCTACGTGTTCATCTCCCACGACCTGTCCGTGGTCAGCCACATCTGTGACCGGGTGGCGGTCATGTACCTCGGCCGGATCATGGAGATCGGCGAAAGCCGGACCCTGTTCGCCGACCCCAAGCACCCGTACACCAAGGCGCTGCTGTCCGCCGTGCTGAGGCCCGACCCGACCGACCGGCCCGAGCGCATCGCCCTGACCGGCGACCTGCCCAGCCCCATGAATCCGCCCGCGGGCTGCCCATTCCACCCCCGCTGCCCCGAGGCCTTCGACAAGTGCCGCAACGGCCGCCCCGAGCTCATGGATCAGCCCGACGGCGTGCGCACCGCCTGCTGGCTCTACGGCGGACAATAACTGTACCGCCCCGCGCGCCCGCCATCTGTATCTGGACCGCGCCGCGCTGTTGGGGCATGATGCCCCCTCAACCCCTGCGCCAAGGAGCGAACATGATAACCCGAGACGAAGCCTTTGCCCTGCTCAAGGCCCACAACAGCGAAATCAGCCTGATCAACCACGCCCTGGAGTCCGAGGCCGTCCTGCGCGGCCTGGCCCGCAAGCTGGGCAAGGACGAGGAGCTGTGGGGCATCACCGGCCTGCTGCACGACCTGGATTACGCCGTGACCAAGGAACTGCACGATCGCCACGGCCTGGACACCGTGAAGCTGCTCGACGGCAAGCTCCCGGCCGAGGCCCTGGACGCCATCCGCCGGCACGCGGCCGAGATGAACGGGGCCGAGGCCCCTCAGACCGATTTCGACTACGCCCTGCGCTGCGGCGAGACCGTCACCGGCATGGTCCACGCGGGCGCCCTGGTGCGGCCCACCAAGATCGAGGGCATGAATCCCAAAAGCCTCAAGAAGAAGATGAAGGACAAGGCGTTCGCCGCCTCGGTCAATCGCGACTGCATCCGCGAGTGCGACAAGATCGGCCTGGAGCTCGGCGAATTCCTGCAGATCGCCATCGACTCGGTGTCCGGCATCGCCAGCGAAGTGGGGCTGGCCGAGGACTAGCCCGGTTGCACGGCCACCGGTTTTGTATTACTCCTGTGACCCCGGTCCGAGTGCCGGTTTGAACATCCCCAACATGCACCCGAAACAGGAGCTTGCGTGGCCTCACTGACCGAGCCGTTCGCCTCGGGCGATTCCTTTCTGCACGGCATGGACCCGCGCATCCGGCTCCTGGCCGCGCTGGTCCTGACCGTGCCCGTGGCCGTGCTGCCCGCGCTCCGGCCCGCCTGGCTCGCCCTGGCCGCCGGGCTGATCCTGGTCAAGATGGCCCGGCTGAACATGCTGCACGTGCTGAACCGGCTGGCGGTGGTCAACCTGTTCATCGTCTTCCTGTGGCTCTTCCTGCCCTTTTCCGTGTCGGGCGAGCCGGTCTTCGACCTCGGCCCGCTGCACGCCACGGCCCAGGGCATCGACCGCGCCCTGCTCATCACGGTCAAGTCCAACGCCGTCGTGGTCAGCCTGATGGCCCTGCTCGGGACCATCTCCATCCAGAACCTCGGCCCGGCCATGCAGCAGCTCGGCATGCCCGACAAGCTGTGCCACATCCTGCTCTTCACCCACCGCTACATCTTCTCCATCTACCAGGAGTACACGACCATGCGCCAGGCCATGCGGGCGCGCGGATTCAAGCCGCGCACGGACACGCACACCTACCGCGCCTACGCCTGGTTGGTGGGCATGCTCCTGGTCAAGAGCTGGGACCGCGCGGAACGGGTCCACGGGGCCATGCTCTGCCGGGGGTTCCGGGGCCGCTTCTACAGCCTGGCCGCCTTTAAGACCCGGTCCGCCGACTACCTGTTCCTGCTCGCCTGCGCCGCGCTGAGCGCAAGCCTGATCTATATGGGATTCATTCAAGGGAGACCGCTGTGAGCCACGCCGTCATCGAGCTATCCAATATTTCCTATGCCTTCCCGGGGCGCGGGGAGACCCTCAAGGGGCTGACCTTCCACCTGCATCCCGGCGAAAAGCTCGGCCTGTTCGGGCCCAACGGCGCGGGCAAGTCCACCATGCTGCACATCCTCATGGGGCTGCTCACCCCGGACCGGGGCGAGGTCACCCTGTTCGGCGCGCCCATGGCCGACGCCAAGGCGTTCGACGCAGCCCGGCTGCGGATCGGCTTCCTGTTCCAGCACTCGGACGACCAGCTCTTCTGCCCCACGGTCCTCGACGACGTGGCCTTCGGCCCGCTGAACCAGGGGTTGAGCCGCGAGAAGGCAAGCGAGCGCGCCCGCGAGGCGCTTGAGACCGTCGGGCTGGCCGGGTTCGAGGACCGCGTGCCGCACCGGCTCTCCGGCGGCGAAAAGAAGCTGGTAGCCCTGGCCACGATCCTGTCCATGCGCCCCGAGGTCCTGGTCCTGGACGAGCCGACCACCGGGCTCTCGCCCGAGGCCAAGGATCGGCTGGTGGATATCCTGAAGAGACTGGACATGGCCCGGCTGGTGGTCTCTCACGACCCGGACTTCCTGGCCGCCACCACGGACCGGCTGCTGGCCATGCGCGACGGGCGCATCCGGCCCGGCGAGCTCAAGCCGCACAGTCACGTCCACGTGCACGCGGAAGGGGACGTGCCCCATCAGCATTGAGGTGAATCAGCAGACCGCGCCGCAGACCTTCTCGATCTTTTCCCGCAACTGCTGGGCGCTGAAGGGCTTGACCACGTAGTTGGAGACCCCGAGTTTGATGGCCCGCAGGACGTTCTCGCGGAAGGCTTCGGCCGTGACCATGATGAAGGGCAGGCACTTGTAGTCGGGGTGCTTGCGGACGAGGATGAGCAGATCCTGGCCGGTCATGCCGGGCATCTTGTGATCCGACAGGATAAGGTCGATGGAATCCCGCTGGATGATCTCCCAGGCCGAACGGCCGTCGTCGGCGGTGATCACGTTCCGGAACCCCAACTCCTTCAAGTCATTCTTTATGATCCGCCGCATGGTGCTGGAATCGTCCACCACCAGAATCCGCATGTCCATGTTCAAATTCATTTTCCCCATCGTCATCCGGGCCCGCCCGAAAGGCGCGCCGCCCCCCCTTTGGAATGGAAATTTCATCGTACAATGAATTGTCTCCTCGAACAAGCCAATTAGAATCCCGCGCGGAGCAAAAAAATAAGCCCAGAACCCTTGGCTTTCTGAAATATGAACCTATTATGAAGCAGCGGCCCGCCAAATCCGGTCAGCCCGAAAACGAAACCCCACACCATGGCGAACAACGATCTCACTGCGCAGATGTCGCACTCCCCTACCCGAACCATCTGGAAGCTGGCCTGGCCCCAGCTGATCATGACCATGTTCCACGTGCTCATCGGCATGACGGACGTGTGGGTGGCGGGGTACATTTCCCGTGAGGTCCAGGCCTCGCTGGGCATCATCACCCAATCCCTGTTTTTTCTGCTGGTCGTGGCCATGGCCGTGGCCAACGGCGCGGTGGCGGCCATCAGCCAGTCCATCGGGGCCGGGCTGGAGAAGCGGGCCATGCGCTACGTGGGGCTGTGCCTGATCCTGGCCTGCCTGCTCGGGGCCGTGTTCCTGGTCGTGGGCCTGCCGCTCAAGGACCTGCTCCTGTCCGCCCTGCAGGTGCCGGTGGCCATGCGCCCGGTGACCCACTATTTCCTGACCGTGTTCCTGCTCCTGCTGCCGCCCTACTACATGCTGCTCATCACCAACGCGATCTTCCGGGCGCGCAAGCAGGTCTTCTACCCGCTCTATTGCATGATCATCGTCACCAGCCTGAACACCGTGCTCGACCTCGGCCTGGGGCTGGGCTGGTTCGGCCTGCCGGACATCGGCTACAAGGGGCTGGCCTGGGCGACCTTCGGCTCGGTCACCTGCGGCGCGTTCTTCAACCTGGCGCTGCTGGCCTGGCAGGGGCAACTGAACCCCTCCTGTTTCGCGCCCTGGCGCTGGATGAAGCGGGCCACGCCCTACCTGGTCAAGGTGGCCTGGCCCTCCGGGCTCATGCAGGTCGTCTGGCAGTCCGGCTATCTGGTCCTCTACGCCATCACCGCCAGCCTGCCCGGCGGCGCGGTCAACGCCCTGGCCGGCATGTCCATCGGCCTGCGCATCGAATCCCTGCTGTTCATGCCCGCCATGGCCTTCAACATGACCGCGAGCATCCTCATCGGCCACTATCTCGGGGCGCGGCAACCCCTGGAGGCCAAGCGGTTCGGCTTCCGCATCCTGGCCCTGGGCCTGGTGTCCATCTCTCTTTTCGCCCTGGTGGTCTGGCAGTTCATCAACCCGTGGGTGGCCCTGCTCACCCGCGACCTGACCGTGGCGGCCCAGGCAGTCAGCTACCTCAAGTGGAACATGCTGGCCATCCCCTTCACCCTGACCAGCATGATCCTGGCCGGAGCCTTCAACGGGGCGGGCGCGACCATGTACAACATGCTCATCATGGGCGGCGCCACCTGGGCCCTCAGGCTGCCCCTGGCCTACCTCCTGGGCCACGAGGTCATGGATGGGGCCGAGGGCATCTGGATCGCCATGTTCTGCTCGCAGGTGGTCCAGTCGTCCATCCTGTTCTATTTCTTCACTTTCAAAAACTGGCAGCGTTTCGCCATGATCAAGCACAGAAACGGCCAAAAAGGATAAGGATTGTCCATGACCCTGAACTTCGAACCCATCTCACTGGACCGGCAGGACGAATACCACGAGGCCCTGACCGGCTGCCCCCAACTGCTGACCAGCGACTTCTCCTTCGCCAACATCTTCGGCTGGGCCGACCACTACGGCCTGGAGTGGGCCTTCCACAGCGGCCTGTGCTTCATCCGCCAGACCAAGCCGGAAACGATCTGCTGGGCGCCCGTGGGCCCGTGGGAAGACTATGACTGGGCCGGTTGCCGGGCCATGACCGAAGGGAAGAAATTCGTCCGCGTGCCCGAGGCCCTGACCCGGCTGTGGTCCATCGCCTACGGCAACAAGATGACTATCACCGAGAGCCGCGAACACTGGGACTACGTCTATTCGGTGGAGGAACTGATCTCCCTCAAGGGCAAGGCCTTCCACAAGAAGAAAAACCTGCTCAACCAGTTCAAGAAGAGCTACCTGTACACCTACGAGTCCATGGCCCCCGAGTGCGTGGAGGAGGTCCTGGAGATGCAGGACGAATGGTACAAGTGGTACGAGGAGAACAACCCGTCCGAGGCGCTCAAGGCCGAGAACCACGCCATCACCCGCGTGCTCCAGCACATCGACCAGATCAAGGGGTTGATGGGCGCGACCATCCGGGTGGACGGCAAGGTCATCGCCTACACCGTGGCCGAGCCCCTGTGCGAGGACTCCCTGGTCATCCACTTCGAGAAGGGCGACATCCGCTTCAAGGGCGTGTACCAGGCCATCAACCAGATGTTCCTGGAAAACGACGGGGCGGAGTACACCAACGTCAACCGCGAACAGGACCTCGGCGACGAGGGGTTGCGCAAGGCGAAGATGTCCTACAATCCCTCATTCTTCCTCAAGAAATTCGAGGCGGAACTGCTCTAGGCCATGTCCCTGCTCCTGCCCTCCGAGCCACGCCCGAGGCTCGTCGTCCTCGGCCTGGACGGCCTGCCGCTCGACCTCGCCCGCTCCCTGGGCGCTTCCCTGCCCAACCTGCGCAGGCTGGCCGAGGACGCGGTCACGGTCCGGGCCGAGCTGCCCGAGCTCTCCCCGGTGAACTGGACCTCCTTCCACACCGGGGAAGGCCCGGAGGCGCACGGCATATTCGGCTTCTCCCACCTGGACCCGAAGACCTACGCCCTGCGCGTCACCCAGGCCACGGACGTGGCCTGCCCGACCCTCTTCGACCGCCTCGGGGAGCGCGGCCTGGTCTCGCGGGTGGTCAACCTGCCCAACACCTACCCGGCCCGCCCCCTGCGCGGCATGCTCGTGGCCGGGTTCGTGGCCCCGGAGCTCAAGGGCGCGGCCTATCCGCCGTTTTTGGCCGACAAACTCCACGAGGCGGGCTACAAGCTCGAGGCCTACACCAGCCGGGGCCGGGCCGACCTTGAATATCTCCTGAGCGAGCTGCGCGCCACCCTCGACTCCCGACTGGCCGCCCTGGACATGCTCTGGCCCGACCTGGCCTGGGACCTGTTCGTGCACGTCTTCACCGAGACCGACCGGCTCTTTCATTTTTTCATGGACGCGGTGCTCCACGCCGACCACCGGGACCATTTGGCGTGCATGCGCTTCCTTGCGGCCTGGGACCACGCCCTGGGCCGGTTCCTGGCCCGATACGACGAACTCCCCGGCCCCAAGCGGCTCCTGGTCCTGGCGGACCACGGCTTCACCGAGTTGAAAACCGAAGTCTGCCTGAACACCTGGCTCATGCGCGCCGGGCTGCTCTCCCTGTCCGGGCCGCCGCTGGACGAATGGGACGCCTCCAGGATCACCCCCGAGTCCAAAGCCTTCGCCCTGGACCCCGGCCGTATATACCTGCATGAGCGGGGCCGGTTCGCGCGCGGGCACGTGGAGTGCGTCGAACGCGAAGGCCTGCTCGCACGCATCACGGACGGGCTCATGGAACTCAACTACGAGGGCGAACCGGTCCTGAGGGCGGTGCACCGGGGCACGGACCTCTATCCGGGCGCGGCCTCGGACCAATGCCCGGACCTGGTCGTCGAGGCCCGGCCCGGCTTCGACCTCAAGGCCAAATTCGACCGTCGAAATATTTTTGGTTTGCATGGACGCACCGGGACACATACGGTGGACGGAGCCATTTTCGCCGACACACGCGGCGCGCGCCCCGAACGGATGCGGGACGTCGGGCGCATCATACTGCAACACTTCGACATCATGGAATAAATGAATATCGACTTCGAGAACGAACTGAACGAGGCGCAACGCGAGGCCGTGACCGCCACCGAGGGGCCGGTGCTGGTCATCGCCGGAGCCGGATCGGGCAAGACCCGGACCATCGTCTACCGGCTGGCCCACCTGGTGAACCAGGGCGTGGACCCGGCCCAGATCCTGCTGCTGACCTTCACCCGCAAGGCCGCGCAGGAGATGCTCGCCCGGGCCGAGGCCATCCTCGGCCGCTCCCTCCACGGAACCTCGGGCGGCACCTTCCACTCGTTCGCCTACGCCACCCTGCGGCGCAACGCGGCGGACATCGGCTTCGACGGGGGCTTCACCCTCATGGACCGGGCGGACAGCGAGAACATCTGCAAGGAGGTCCGGGACGTCCTCAAGCTCGGCAAGGGGGACCGCTCCTATCCCAAGAAGGCCACCCTGCTGGACATGATCACCAAGTCCCGCAACAAGGAGCTGACCATCGAGGCGATCATGGAGCGCGAGGCCTACCACCTGAGCCCCTACCTTGAAGACATCCAGCGCATCAGCGACGGCTACGCCCGGTTCAAGCGCGAGCACGCCCTGGTGGACTACGACGACCTGCTCTTCCTCCTGGACGAATTGCTGGCCAAGAACGAGCCCCTGCGCAACCAGTTGCAGGCCCGCTACCGCTACATCATGGTCGACGAATACCAGGACACCAACCTGGTCCAGGCGCGCATCGTCAAGCACCTGGCCGGGACCAAGGGCAACGTCATGGCCGTGGGCGACGACGCCCAGTCCATCTACGCCTTTCGCGGGGCCAACGTCGCCAACATCCTGGAATTTCCAAGGATATTCGAAGGCGCCAGGGTCATCCGGCTGGAAAAGAACTACCGTTCGGTGCAGCCCATCCTGGATTTGACCAACGAAATCCTGAAAGGCGCGACCACCAAGTTCGACAAGCACCTGTACTCGGACCTCAAGAGCGACAAACTGCCCCAGGTCGTCCATCCCCTGAGCGACCAGACCCAGGCGAGGCTGGTGGTGGACCAGATCCTGGAACTGGGCCGCAAGCACATGCTGCACGACGTGGCCGTACTCTTCCGAGCGGGCTACCAGTCCTTCCCGCTGGAAGTGGCCCTGACGCGCATCGGCATCGACTATCAGAAATACGGGGGCATCCGCTTCCACGAGGCCGCCCACGTCAAGGACGTGCTCTCCTACATCCGGCTGATCCTCAACCCCCACGACCTGCTCGCCTGGCAGCGGGCCATGGAGCACATCAAGGGCGTGGGCGCCAAGACCGTGGCCAAGATCTACCAGGCCATGCACTCGGGCGACAAGAAGTACATGGCCAAGATGGTCACGAAGCACGAGCAGCTCAAGGAGCTGCTGACCGAACTGGACCGGCTGCGCGGCGGGCCCATGAAGCCGTCGACCATCCTCGAGGCCGTGCTCGCCTTCTACCAGCCCATCCTCATCGAGAAATACCCGGACGACTACCCCAAGCGGCAGGCCGGGCTGGAACAGCTCAGCCAGATCGCGGCGGGCTACCAGGACATGGAGCAGTTCATCGGCGACCTGTCCCTGGACGGCGACCCCGAGGACGAGAAGCGCAAGGAGAACGCGGTGGTCCTGTCCACGGTCCACTCGGCCAAGGGGCTCGAATGGGCGGCTGTGATCATCATCGACCTGGTGGAGGACCGCTTCCCGTCGCGCAAGGCCATGCAGCGGGCCGAGGACCTGGAGGAGGAGCGACGCCTGATGTACGTGGCCTGCACCCGGGCCAAGGAGGAGCTCAAGCTGTTCGTGCCCGGCTCGGTCTACAACCGGGCCAGCGGCATGTCCGACCCGACCCTGCCCAGCCCGTTCGTGCTGGAGCTGCCGGACACGGTCTTCGAACGGGTGAACGAGTCCTACGGCGGCAACCTGGAGACCCGGCGGCGGTCCGTGTACACCCTGCCCGAACCTGCCGTGCCGTTTGATGACGGCGAGAATCCGGGGGGCGCAAAAACCGCGCGGCCCAAGGTCGATCCGTCCAAGCTTGGGTTCTGCAAACACAAGATTTTCGGCAAGGGCAAGATCGTCGCCCAACTGGAACCGAACAAGTACAGGGTCAATTTTCCCGGTTTCGGCCTCAAGGTCATCATCGGGGACTACCTGGAATTCCTCTGATGGAGTATGAATAGACCATGCGAAGCGAAGCACACTTTCTGGAACTGATCGACAGCCACTTTTCCCGCGAGCACGATTTCCTGGCCCTGGGCCGGGGAGACGACTGCGCCGTGCTCCGGGGCGGCACTGACTACTGCGTGACCTCGGACCTCTTCCTGGAGGGCGAGCACTTCCGGCGCGACTACTTCTCTGCGGCCGACATCGGCTACAAGGCCCTGGCCGTGAACATCAGCGACATCGCGGCCATGGGGGCGAAACCCGTGGCCTTCACCATGGACCTGATGGCCCCGGTGGACCTCCCCGACGAGTTCTGGGACGAATTCCTCAAATCCATGGCCGGACTGGCCCGGCAGAACGACATGGTCCTGGCCGGCGGCGACCTGAGCCGCTGCGACCGGCTGGGCATCTCCATCTCCGCCTTCGGCGCGCCCGGCTCCAACGGGTTCCTGCGGCGCGGCAACTGCGCCTTCGGCGACATCCTGTTCACCGTGGGCGACATCGGCCTGGCCCGGACCGGGCTCATGGCCCTGGAGGCCGAAGGCATCAAGGCGCGCGAGACTATGCCCGCCGCGGTCATGGCCCATCTGCGGCCCAAACCCAAGGTCATGATCGGCACCCTGCTCAACGCCGCGGGCGTCAAGGGCCTCATGGACCTGTCCGACGGCCTGGCCCGCGACCTGCCCCGCTTCACGGGCCCGGACCTCGGCGTCAACCTGACCATCGACCCCGAAAGCCTGCACGGCGACGTGCACGCCTGGTGCAAGGGAGCCGGCCTCGACCCGGTGGAGTTCGCCGTGCTCGGCGGCGAGGATTACGCCCTGCTCGGCGCGGTCTCCCCATTCGAAGCAGGCAAGGCGAAATCCGTGCCCGGCTTCATGGAGATCGGTACGGTCACCAGGGAACCCGGCATCATCCTCAACGGCAAACCGTTCGACAACCCCGGATTCGACCACTTCAGCCAATAAACGGAGGCCCCATGGACAAGGAACTGGTCATCATCGGCACCGTTCAATCAACGATCAAGGATCTCGACTCGGCCCCCAAGATGGAGACCGAGGCCGGGGCCGTGCGCGCCCGCATCGTCATGGACCCGGCCTATGCCGAGGCCATGGACGGCCTTGAGCCGGGCGACAGGCTCGAGCTCTTCACCTGGTTCCACAAGTCCGACCGCACGGTCCTCAAGGTCCACCCGAGGGGCATCAAGGACAATCCGGTGCGCGGCGTGTTCGCCACCCGCTCCCCGGCCCGCCCCAACCCCATCGGCCTGCACCGCGTTACCCTGGTGGCCATGGAGGAACCCCTGACCCTGGTGGTGGAGCCGCTGGAGGCCATCGACGGCACTCCGGTCATAGACATCAAGCCCAAGCCTCGGGAAAAGTAGCCGGATGGACCGGTTCGAGGCCGTGGAGACCACCGGCGAGAGCCAGGTGGGCGGATGGGTGCGGACCACCGACGGCGTGCGCCTGTGGGTGGAGATTCGCGGCACGGGCAGGCCCGTGATCCTGCTCCATGGCTGGACCATGAGCTCCCTGTTCTGGCGGCGGCAGACCCAGTTGGCCGACGCCTGCCAGGTGGTGACCATCGACTTTCGCGGCCACGGCCGCTCCCAGACCACGCCGCGCGGCCACAACGTCCCGCGCTACGCCCTGGACGTACGCGAGGTGATCACCGCCCTGGGCCTGACCCGCGCCCTGCTCCTGGGCTGGTCCATGGGCGGCTCTGTGGCCCTGGAGTACTGGCAGCGGTTCGGACCGGACCGGCTGGCCGGGCTCGGCCTGGTGGAGACCGGCCCCTATCCCATGTCCTCGGCCCCGTGGAACGTGCACAAGTGCCACGGCCACAACGAGGAGGCCATGCGCGAGGACCTGAACGCCATGAAGGCGGACCGCAGGGGCTTCGCCGAGCGGTTCGTCAACGCCATGTTCCTGCCGGGGCACGCCCCGGAACACGCCCTGAAGTGGATGGTCGCCGAGCAGCTCAAAGCCGCCCCGGACACGGCCGCCGCCATCTACGAGGACTACGCGCAGCGCGACTACACGCCCGTGCTGCCCTCGGTGAGCCTGCCCGCCCTGGTCCTCTACGGCCGCTCCCTGCACATGTGCTACGGGCCGTCCACCGGCCGGTTCGTGGCCGCGTCCCTGCCCGATTCGCGCTTCGTCATCCTGGACAAGAGCGGCCATATGCCGTTTTATGAACAACCCGAAGAGTTCAACCGGACCGTTTCCGGGTTTCTGGACACCCTGGACGCCTGAGGAGGCCCCATGAAACGACTTGTCGCCGCCCTGCTGCTGACCCTGCTCTGCCTGACCCCGGCCCGCGCGGCCGAGCTGGCGGGCGTGACCCTGCCCGACACCGTGGACGTTGGCGCGCACAAGCTCGTCCTCAACAGCATCGCCCTGCGCGAAAAGTTCGTCTTCGACGTCTATGTGGCGGGCCTGTACCTGCCGGAGAAATCCAGCGATCCCGAGGCGATCCTGCAAAAGGAAGCGCCGCGCATGATGGTCATGCACTTTGTCCGCGACGTGGACGCCAAGGCCATCCGGGAGGCGTGGATCGAGGGGCTCGAGGCCAACGTGAAGGACATCACCCCGGAACTGCGGGACAAATTCGACCAATTGAACGACATGATGGCCGACATCAAGGACGGCCAGGAGATGGGCTTCACCTATGATCCGGGCACCGGCACCGACGTCATGGTCGCCGGACAGGCCAAGGGCGGCATCCCGGGCAAGGACTTCGCCGACGCCATCCTGGCCACATGGATCGGCCCCAAGCCGGGCCCGGGCAAGTCCTTCAAGAAACAGATTCTGGGCGAGAAATAGCCCGCGCGCAACCGCAAGAAAAGGCGTGCTAGGACCTCCCCTAGCACGCCTTGATGAAATCATCCGTCAATCGCCGCAAAGCGGCCGTCCCTCCCTCATTCCCCTCCAACCCCTTCAGCGGAACCGCCAGCCGTTGGCGTAGACGTTGAAGGAATTGTCCCGGATGCGCCCGACCAGGCTCAGGTTGTTGCGCTCGGCGTAGGTGATGGCCGAACTGGTCGCCGCCGAGAAACCGCACAGCAACGGGATGTTGGCCGTGGTCGCCTTGGTGGCCAGTTCCAGGGCCAGCCGGGACGAGAGCATGGCGATAGTCGCCGACTCCAGGGTCCCTTCGAGCAGGGCCCGGCCCACGGCCTTGTCAAAGGCGTTGTGCCGCCCCACGTCCTCCCCGTAGGAGATCAGCTCCCCTTCCACCGAAAACAGGGCCGCCGCATGGGTGGACCCGGTGTTCTTGAACAGGCTCTGCCGCCGCTCGAAGAGCGCCTTCAGTTCGAAGAGCAGCTCCGGGGCGATGTGCACCGGCCGGGGCGAGGGATAGATGCGCCGCACGGCCACCGGGGTCTTGAGGACCACGTCCACGCGCGACGGGCCGTGGTAGGAGAAGGCGATGTTCTGGATGTCCTCCGGGCACATGACCCGGGACAGGGAGAACAGGTAGCCCGCCACCAGGTTCAGGTCGTCGCCCGGGGTCCGGGCCAGAACCGCCTCGGCCTGGCCGTTGACGGTCAGGCGGATATCCGCCTCCTCGGCTATCTGGTCGTCCTTGAAGGACAATTTCCCGTCCGAATACCGCTGGATGGTCACCGGGCAGGCCAATTGCAGCGGCCGGACCTCGGCCGGACGTTCGGTCCGCCTGGGTTCCGCCTGGCCGTTCACGGCCCTGAGATGCGACGTGGGGGCCATGGTCTACTCCAGGCTGTTCCAGAGGGTCGAGGAAATGGGGGTCAGGTCCTGTTCGCGGGCGAAGATGTCCAGATGGATCAGCCCGATCTGGACGGCGTCCAGGTCCGGCAGGGGCTCGCACTCGCGCATGTCGATGCTCAGGCAGTACTTGCCGCACTTGTGGCACGCCTCGATGCGCTCGAACTTGGCGCTCTCCTGGTAGTAGACCTCGCGCGACTCGTTTTCGTCGTTGCCGCAGGCCGGGCAGGCGTTGCGCTTGTAGCGCCAGTCGTGGCCGCACAGGGAACAATGCAGAAACTTCTTGCCGCCGCCGCCCACCAACTGATCCAGGTCGGTCACCTCTCTGGGCGAGAGCTGGGCAATGGAGGGCGTGGATCCGCAGACGGGGCAGTAGCCCTCATCCCAGGCGAGCGTGGAAAGGGGTTCGCCCAGACCGTCCACCAGGGCGCGCAGGACGGGCCCGAAAACGGTCTCTGAAACATACAGCAGCGTGGTGTACGGTGTGATGCCGAGCTCTGCGGAGGTCTTCTCAAAGAGCTTCCAGTTGCCCTCGATGCGAGCCTGGGCAAGCCCCGCGATATTGCCGGGGTCGTCCATGAATTCCCCGAGCTTCCGCCACGCGTCCTCGTCGGGCTTCAGCGCGTCGAAGAGCAGGGGCAGTATGGCCGCCGCCGACTTCCTCAGGCTCTCGGCCCAGGGGGCGAGGTCCGCGTCCACCAGGACGGGCACGCCCTGGTTGGTGCGCGCCTCGTCGATTGCGGGCAGGGACAATCCCTCGGCCGCGAATTCGTCGCACAGCCGGGCCTTTTCCACGAACAGCGGGCCGAACCTGTCGGCCAGTTCGGAATAGGCGGGAACACGTTTCTTGATGGCGTCGAGGGTCGAGACTACGGTTTTGCTGTCGGAAGCCGATTTCATGGAGTACTCCGGTTCCCCGCTTCGGGCCGGAGCGCCCATTTCGGGACGCTCCGGCCGCCTGCGGAGACAGTTTCAGGTTACGCCTTCATGGCCTTGAAGGGTCTTGCCAGGGTGGCAAGGAACTGCTTCTTCGACATGGGGCCGATATTGGCCTCGGCCACCGCGTGATCAAAGTAGTTCACGGGTTCGTCGATGAGCAGGTAGATGACGTTGACGTCGTCGGGATCGGCCAGCATGGCCTTGGGCCACTTCTTCTTCAGGACGGCCAGGCGCTTTTCGGCCAGCTTGAGCATGTCCTCGCGCTCGCCGAAGTTCATGGTCCCGGTGGGACAGACCTTGACGCAGGCGGGCAGCATGCCCGCGTGCACGCGTTCGTTGCACATGGTGCACTTGCTCATGAGCCCGGTCTGGTCGTTGCGCCGCGGGATGTTGTACGGACACGCATCCCGGACCTCGCCGGCCTCTTCCTTCGAGAATTTTCTGGTCTTCTCGGTGAAGATGACCGCACCGGTCTTTTCGTCCTGGACGATGGCCTCCTCGACGTACACGTCACCCAGTTCCTTGCACGGGGGGACTACGCAATGGCGGCACTGTTCCGGGAAGAAGTTCCAGCGGATCACGCCGTCCTCGAGGTGTTCGCTGAAGCGGACGAGCTTGTAGTTGTTGGGGTTCAAATCCTGCGGATTCTGGTGGCTGCCCCAATGGTACTGGGTCGTCTTGTTGGCGGGCAGTTCGTTCCACTCCTTGCAGGCGATCTGACAGCCGCGGCACGCCGTGCAGCGGGATGTATCTATCAAGAATGACTTAGGCATGGCGCATCCTCCTTAGGTTGCCAGCTCGGTGAGCTTGTCTGCCTTGCGGATGTTCACGCAGCAGGCCTTGAATTCCGGAATGGAGGTGTTCGGGTCACCGACGGAAGGCGTCAGCCTGTTGGTGGAATCACCGGTTCCGGGCGTCGTCCAGCCGAAGCAGAACGGCATGCCTATTTCATGGATGATCTGTCCGTGCACCTTGAGCGGGCGCATGCGGACCGTGACCATGGCTATGGCTTCGACCCGACCGCGGATGGACTCCACGATCACGCCGTCGCCGTTCTTGATGCCCTTTTCCTGCGCCAGTTCCGGGCTCATCTCCACGTAGAGCTGCGGCTCGGCCTCGAGCAGGTTGGGGATGTTCCGGGTCTCGCCGCCGCCGCACCAGTGCTCGGTCAGGCTGTAGGTGGTCAGCACGATCGGGTAGTTGGGATCGGCGGGCTTGGCCAGCTTGTCCATGTTGGACGAGACGAACTTGTACACCGGGCTGTTGAGCTGCCTGGAGAACAGGTTCTTGTCCACCGGCGTCTCCACGGGCTCGTAGTGCTCGGAGAACGGGCCGTCCTGCCGTCCGGGACCGTAGATCTGGCCGAAGCCGTCCTTGGTCATGATGAACGGGTATTTGCCCTTGCCGGTGGCGATGGGCGGCCAGCCGCCGTCGGGCACGTCGCCGACCCACTTGCCGTCCTGCCACTCGATGACGGCCTTGGCCGGATTGTACGGCTTGCCGTTCAGATCGACCGAGGCGCGGTTGTAGAGGATGCGGCGGTTGACGGGCCAGCACCAGGACCAGTTCGGGAACAGGCCGATGTTGGCCTGCATGGCCGTCTGCTTGGTGGAGCGGCGCTTGGCCTTGTTGCCGTCTTCTTCGGTGTAGCTGCCCGCGTACAGCCAGTTCAGGCTCATGGTCGAGCCGTCGTCCTTGAGCGCGGTGAAGGAAGGCACCTGCTGGCCCTTCTTGTACTGCTTGTCGCCGACCTTCGAGTCGACGGTGAAGCGGCCGTTGATCCGGGCGCACAGGTCTTCCGGGTCATAGGTCTCTGGGTAGTCGAGCCAGGTGACGGCCTCGGGCAGCTTGCCGCCCTCCTTCTCGTACAGTCCCTTCACGCGGCCCATGAATCCGCAGAACATGTCGCCGAAGGACCGTGCCTCGAAGGCGGGCTTGATGACCTGGTGATGCCAGAGCAGCCAGCGGCCGGAGTTGGTCACCGAGCCGCCCTTTTCCAGGCGGTGCGCCGAAGGCAGGAGGAAGACCTCGGTCTTGACCTTCTTCGGGTCCACGCCGGGCCGATGCCAGTTGTCCGTGGTCTCGGAGTGGTGCAGCTCGGAAGTGACCAGCCACTCGAGATTGTCCAAGGCTTTGCGCAGCTTGTTGGAGTTGGGCACGGAGTTCATCGGGTTCAGGCCGATGATGATGCCGCCCCGGATCTTGCCCTGATACATGCGGTCGAAGAGGAAGAGGTAGGAATAGTCCTCGCCCTTCTCGATCTTGGGCAGCAACTCGTAGCAGAAGCCGTTTTCCTTGGTGGCGTGATCGCCGTACCAGGCCTTGAGCAGGCTGGCGAAGTACTTGGGCTTGTGCTGCCACCAGTTGGCGGACATGGGATCGTTGCTGACCGGGGTGTTGGCCTTGATGTACTCGTCGTAGGTCTGCCAGCCGTTGTGCGGCATGGCCATGTAACCCGGGATGATGTGGTACAGCAGGGTGTGGTCCGTGGACCCCTGGACGTTGGGCTCGCCGCGCAGGGCGTTGATCCCGCCGCCGGCCACGCCGATGTTGCCCAGCAGGAGCTGGATGATGCCGGCCGAGCGGATGTTCTGCACGCCGACGGTGTGCTGGGTCCAGCCCAGGGCGTACATGACGGTCCCGGCCTTGTCCGGCTTGCCGGTGGCCGCGAAGGTCTCGTACACCTTGAGCAGGTTTTCCTTGGACACGCCGGTGGTGGCCGAAACGGTTTCCAGGTCGTAGCGGGAATAATGTTCCTTGAGAAGCTGGAACACGCAACGGGGATTCTTCAGGCTGGCGTCGCGAACGGGAACGCCGTTCTCGTCCATCTCGAAGCCCCATTTGCTCTTGTCGTAGGAACGGGTCTTGACGTCATAGCCGGTGAACAGACCGTCCTTGAACCCGTAGTCCTTGCCCACGACGAGCGCGGCGTTGGTGTACTGGGCCACGTATTCGTGGAAGTACTTCTCATTGTCGACGATGTACTTGATCATGCCTCCCAGGAAGGCGATGTCCGTGCCGGACCGCAAGGGGACATGGAAATCCGAGCGCGCGGAGGTGCGGGAGAACTTCGGGTCCACGTGCATTACCGTGGCGCCCTTGTCCTTGGCTTCCAACACCCACTTGAACGAAATCGGATGGTGTTCGGCAGCATTGCTGCCCATTATAAGGATGGAATCGGCATTCTTGATGTCGATCCAGTGGTTGGTCATCGCACCGCGTCCGAACGACTCTCCCAGAGCCGCAACTGTGGCGCTGTGTCAGATACGCGCCTGGTGGTCCATGTGGACGACACCCAGGCCGCGCATCGCCTGGTGGGCGATGGCACATTCCTCGTTGCCCGCGTGGGAGGTGCCCAGCAGGAACATGGATTCGAGACGGTTGACGGTTTTGCCCTTGTCATCCTTGAGGATGATGTCCTTGTCGCGGGTGTCCTTGATGCGCCGCGCGATGCGATCCAGCATCCAGTCCCAGTCCTTCTCTTCCCACTTGTCGCTGTAGGGAGCGCGGTACAGGGGCTTTTGGAGCCGGTGATGGCTGGTGGTCATGCTGAACATGGCCGCGCCCTTGGCGCACAGTGAGCCTTCGTTGATGGGGTAGTCCGGGTCGCCCTCGGTGTTCACGAGCTTGCCGTCCTTGACGTACCCGATGATGTGGCAGCTCACCGAGCAGAACGGACAGACCGTCACAACCTCTTTGGCGCCGGAGATCTTGAGCTCCGCCGCGTAGGCCTTGATCGGAGTCAGACTGACTCCGAGCTGCCCGAGGGTGAGACACGCCGCTCCGGAGCCTGCGAGCTTCATGAAGCTTCGGCGGTCGAGTTTCATACCTTTGGCCTCCTTGCTATGCGCCGGACCATGAATTCGGCCCGGCTGTTGCTGTCCCGGGCGAAATGCCCAGGCACGGCAATAGTAGCATTAAATTCAATTAATTCAATGTGTTATTATTAGCACATTGAAGGCCGAAGGAATCCGCTTATTTGTAACGGTCCAAAGGAAAAGGCAGGAATTCCTGGCTCTTGGACAGAGCGAAGGCCTCGACCTCGCGGTACCACTGGTCGTAGCACTTGGCGATGGACTTCCCGAAGGCGGTCAGGTGGTATCCGGCCCGCCGGTTGGGTGCCCGCTCGATGAGCTTGCGGCCGATGAGCTCCTCGGTGGTCTTGATCTTGCCCCAGGCGCCACGGTAGGACATGCCCAGGGCTTCGGCGGCCGCCTTGAGGGAGCCGTGCTCCTCCACGCATTTCAGCAGCTGCAACCGGCCGAGGCCGAACAGGACGCCCTCTTCGGTCTCGAACCACAGATGCATGCGCATGGTGGGATTGCTCTTGCCGCAAGCGTTCTTGGTCGATCTCGCATCCAGCATGGTCTACCTCCCCGTGGGCGCGGTGGAAATGCCCCTTGTCCGTCCGTCGCCGACTACGGGCCGTACCCGAGCCCGACATGGCCGACCGGCACTGCCACCGCACGCCGCGGTGCCGAACTCGACGAACTCAAACGAACAAATGGTCATGGGTGATCCTCTCGCTTATTATGCCCAACTTGACATAACGAATCTCTAGGTGACTAGAGGGCTCCCCACAACACATTCACGACTACATCATGTTTTGGCACCAAATGTCGTCAACACGCTAAAATAAAACGATAAAAAAATATGCCTACGAGGGGCGGGGGTATGTGCATTTTCCCCTCGTTGATTTTTCGATCTAAAAACCGGCACGTTACCGACTCACATACATTTTCGTAGCCGGTGACAAAAAAAGTGCCGGATCGTTGATAAGAGCATTTTCCTGTTGCCATCACGGTTTTAAAAATAGAAAAACGCACTGGGTTAACATCACAAAAATCAATACCGATCAATCCACAACGTCCATCCCGGGGAGTACGGCATGTCCGAAAGCACGCATCACGAAATGTGGGAAAAACTGAATATGGACCTCGAAGCGCACGACGGCCTGCTCGAGGTGCTCGGCAAATTTTACGGGGACATCTACCTGTCCCAGGAGAACCGGCTCAAGGGCGCTGAATACCTCGACTTCGTCCTGTCCGAGGTGCACGGACTGCGCATCAAGGAGCTGCAGGACGCCAAGGCGCAGGGCCGCAAGGTCGTGGGCACCTTCTGCGTGTTCGTGCCCGAGGAGATCACCCTGGCCGCCGACGCCATCCACGTCGGCCTGTGCGCCGGGGCCGAGGCGGGCAGCGAGCTGGCCGAACAGCTCGTGCCGCGCAACACCTGCGCCCTGATCAAGTCCTTCATCGGTTTCAAGATGGCCAAGCTCTGCCCCTACATCGAGTCCTCGGACATGATCGTGGGCGAAACCACCTGCGACGGCAAGAAGAAGGCCTACGAGGCGTTCAACGAAATCGCCCCCACCTACATCATGGAAGTGCCCCAGACCAAGTCCGAGGCCGCCCGCGACCTGTGGAAGTCCGAGGTCCTGCGCTACATGAAGGCCGTGGAGGAGCTGACCGGCGTGACCATCACCGCCGAGAAGCTCAAGAAAGGGATCGAGGTCACCAACGGCAAGCGCCGCGCCCTGCAACGGCTGACCCGCCTGCGCGCCGCCTCCCCGGCCCCCATTTCCGGCCGCGACGCCCTGCTCGTCAACCAGATCAGCTTCTACGACGACCCGGTCCGGTTCACGGCCAAGATCAACGAGTTGTGCGACGAGCTGGAAGCGCGCATCGGCAAGGGCGAAGGCGTGGCCCCGGCGAACACCCCCCGGCTGATGCTCTCGGGCTGTCCCATGGCCGTGCCCAACTGGAAGCTGCCCTACGTGGTGGAGAGCTCCGGCGCGGTCATCGTGGGCGAGGAATCGTGTATCGGCACCCGCAACTCGCGGGACCTGGTGGACGAATCGGGCGAGACCCTGGAGGCGATGATCGACGCCATCGCCGACCGCTACATGAAGATCGACTGCGCCTGCTTCACGCCCAACCAGGAGCGGCTGGAGAACATCACCAGCCTGGCCAAGGACCTCAAGGCCGACGGCGTGATCCACTACAGCCTGCTCTTCTGCCAGCCGTACACCCATGAATCCATGAAGGTGGACAAGCGGTTGCAGGCCGAGGGCATTCCCATGCTGTCCATCGAGACCGACTACTCCATGGAGGACGTCGAACAGCTCAAGACGCGCATCGAGGCGTTCGTGGAGACCCTTGCATGATCGCGGGCCTGGACATCGGGTCCCGCTCCATCGAGCTGGTCACCCTGATTGACGGCCGGGTGGCGGAGGCGAGAAAGCTCCCCACCACCTTCGATCCCGTGTCCCAGTGTTTCAAACTGCTGGATGGATTGCGCCCCGCCTCCTTGGTCGGGACCGGCTACGGGCGCAATCTCATCCAGCGGCTTGGCCTGGACTGCGAATACTCGACCATCACCGAGATCAAGGCGCACGCCCTGGGCGCGGCGCACCTCTTCCCCGAGGCACGCACGGTCCTGGACATCGGCGGGCAGGACACCAAAGCCATGTCCCTGGCGGGCGGCCGGGTCCTGAAATTCGAGATGAACGACCGCTGCGCGGCCGGGACGGGCAAGTTTCTGGAATATACGGCCGGGGTCTTCCAGATCCCGGTGGAGGAGTTCGGGCCCTACGCCCTGCGCGGCGAGAACCCGCCCGAGATCAGCTCCATCTGCACGGTCTTCGCCGAGACCGAGGCCACCTCGCTCATGGCGCGCGGCGAAAAGCCCGAAGCCATCGCGCTCGGCCTGCACAAGGCCATCGTCAAGCGCACGGCCAACATGCTCCGCCGCGTGGGCCTGAACTTCCCCATGGTTTTCACCGGCGGCGTGGCCAACAACCCCTGCGTGCTCGACCTGCTGGCCAAGAGCGTGGGCGGCGAGATCGGCCGGGACATCCTGGTCCCGGACAACCCCGACCACATGGGCGCGCTGGGCGCGGCCCTGCACCGCCATCAAGGCGATACGGCCGACGCCCGCTAGCCCCCCTTCAGGCGACAGGAAAAAACGGAATCTAGAACTGTGGGACGAGCCGCCGGATGGGCCGCAGGAACTTGTCCATGCGGCTGACGGTCGGGCTGGGCACTTCGCTGGCCCCGCCCGCGGTCTCGAAGGTGTAGAACAGGTCGGGGTCGATCTTGCGCGCCTCGGCCAGCACCAGTTTCATGTCCTTGCGCTTGCAGACCACGAACTGGACCGTGACCGCGCCCTCGGAGCCCTCTCCGGCCACGGTGGTGATCATGAACCCGGCCCGGCGGACCGCGTGGGCGATATCGGTGCCGTGCCAGGCGCTGATGATGCGCACCACCACGTTGCCCAGGGCCAGCTTCTTCTCGGCCATGATGCCGATGACGTTGCCCGCAGCGAACCCGACCGCGTAGAACAGCCCGAGCACCGGCGTGTCGCCCACCTTGGTCATGACCGCCGAGGTCCCGAAGACCCACAGGGTCATCTCCAGGCAGCCGAGAAGAAAGGCGGCGCGCGACTCGCCGAGCATGGTCACGATGGTCCGCACGGTGCCGATGGTCAGGGCCATCACTTCCAGGAGAAATATGGCCAAGCCGAGAAACAGGACATCCAAAGTCATTATCTCACCCTCGAATTCGATTTTGGAGAGCGAGCACTATGCATCTTTGACCCATGGGTCAAGGGAAAATCAGGGGGAAAAATGTGACAATTTCACACTCATTTTTCGGCCTACAAAAATGTATGGACCACAGCCTTTGAAGACAGCCCTTCCCACAGCAAAGAACCTACTGAAAATAAAAACAAACCGCGCCGCAGGCGCAGCATGGGATGCAAGGGTGTGAACCCTTGCCCGCCGGAGGCGAAGTCACCCCGAGAAAACGCCGCGAAGCGGCCTTCAGTTTCAGCCTTAAAATCGACCGAAAAAAAGGCGGCCCCGATCGGGACCGCCCTTGAATAGCCATTGCGGGACGAGCTTACTTCTTGAGCCAGCTCATCATCTTGCGCAGGCGGCCGCCGACTTCCTCAAGCTGGGTCTCGGCGCCGATGCGGCGCATGGTCTTCAGACCGACCTGGCCGGCCTGGTTGTCCAGGATGAAGTTGCGGGCGAAGGTGCCGTCCTGGATCTCCTTGAGCACGCGGCGCATTTCCGCGCGGGTCTCGTCGGTGATGATGCGCGGGCCGGTGACGTAGTCGCCGTACTCGGCGGTGTCGGAGATGGAGTAGCGCATATTGGCCAGGCCGCCCTCGTACATGAGGTCGATGATCAGCTTGAGCTCGTGCATGCACTCGAAGTAGGCCATTTCAGGCTGGTATCCGGCCTCGACCAGGGTGTCGAACCCGGCCTGGCACAGGGCGGTCAGGCCGCCGCAGAGCACGGCCTGCTCGCCGAACAGGTCGGTTTCGGTCTCTTCCTTGAAAGTGGTCTTGATCACGCCGGAGCGGGCGCCGCCGATGCCCTTGGCGTAGGCTAGGGCGATGTCGGTGGCCTTGCCGGAGGCGTCGGCCGCAACGGCCACGAGGCAGGGCACGCCGCCGCCCTCGGTGTAGGTGCGGCGCACCAGGTGGCCGGGACCCTTGGGGGCGATCATGACGCAGTCCACGCCCTTGGGCGGGGTGATCTGCTGGAAATGGACGTTGAAGCCGTGACCGAAGGCGATGATGTTGCCTTCTTCGAGGTACGGGAGAATTTCATTCTTGAAGACTGCGGCCTGATACTGATCGGGCAGCAGGATCATGATCATGTCGGCCTTCTTGGAGGCGTCGGCTACGGACATGGGCTCGAAGCCGTGCTCCTTGGCCAGGTCGTAGTTGGGGCCACCGGGGCGCTGGGCCACGATGACGTTGACGCCCGAGTCGCGCAGGTTCTGCGCATGGGCATGGCCCTGGCTGCCGTAGCCGACCACGGCCACGGTTTTGTCTTTCAGAAGGCTCAGGTCCGCATCTTTCTCGTAATACACTTTCATGGGAGTTTCTCCTCGATATTGTTTGCCCCACTTGGGACACAACGGCTTGAATTATATAAACATGCGAAAAAGCCGGGCGAGGAGCGAACTCCTGGCCCGGTGACTCGCCTGATTGCAAATTATAGGTCGATCTGCATGGAGCGGCGCATGGCCACGTTGCCGGTGCGTGCGACTTCCTTGATGCCGAAGCGGGTGAGCAGATTGACGAGTGCGCCGATCTTGCCCTGGTCGCCTGTAACCTCAATGGTCAGCTCGTCGACGCTCACGTCTACAACCTTGCACCTGAAGATGTCAACAATACGCAGGATCTCCGCGCGTTTTGAATCCTCGGCATTGACCTTGAGCAGGACCATTTCGCGTTCAACGGACTTCAGTTCGGTGAGATCCTTGACCTTAATGGTGGGTACCAGCTTGCGCAGCTGCTTGACGATCTGCTCGACGATGGCGTCGTCGCCCTCGGCCACGATGGTCATGAGGGAGACGCCCTTCTCCAGGGTCGGGGCCACGTTCAGCGAATAGATGTTGAAGCCGCGGCCGGAGAAAAGCCCGGCCACGCGGGACAGGACGCCCGGTTCGTTCTCAACCATCACGGAAAGAGTGTGCTTGCTCATCACGGCCTCCTAAACCAACAGCATCTCGGTCAGCGACGCTCCGGCCGGGACCATGGGATAGACGTTTTCTTCCTTTTCCACGCGGATGTCCACGATGACCGGCTTGTCCACCTTGAAGGCTTCGCGCAGGGTCTTCTCCACGTCCTTCTTCTCGGTCACCCGGAAACCGGCGGCCCCGTAGGCCTCGGCCAGCTTGACGAAGTCGGGCTGCGCGTCCATGCAGGTGGCGCAGTAGTTCTTCTCGTAGAAGAGCTCCTGCCACTGCCGGACCATGCCGAGATAGCCGTTGTTGAGGATGACGATCTTGACCGGCAGCTTGTTGCAGACCACGGTCATCATCTCCTGGATGCACATCTGGATGGAGCCGTCGCCCGCGATGTCGATGACCAGCTTGTCCGGGAAGGCGCGCTGCGCGCCCATGGCCGCCGGAAAACCGTAGCCCATGGTGCCCAGGCCGCCGGAGGTCAGCAGCGTGTTCGGCCGGTTGTACTTGTAGAACTGGGCGGCCCACATCTGGTTCTGGCCCACCTCGGTGGCGATGATGGCGTCGCCCTTGGTGATCTCGTAAATCTTCTCGACCACGTACTGCGGCTTGATGCTGTCCGCGTCGTCCTTGTAGGTCAACGGGTGCTCCTTGGCCCAGCCCTGGACCTTTTCCACCCACGCCTTGTGGTCGGCGGCCCAGTCGTACTCGTCGAGCGTGCCCTCGGTCTCGGCCTTGAGCGCGGCCAGGGCGGGCTTGCAGTCCGCCACCAGGGGCACCTGGACCGAAACGTTCTTCTGGATGGAGGTCGGGTCCACGTCGATGTGCACGATGGTCGCGTTGGCCGCGAAGGTGTCCACCTTGCCGGTCACGCGATCGTCGAACCGCGCGCCCACGGCCAGGAGCAGGTCGCAGTTGTTCACCGCCATGTTGGCGGCATAGGTGCCGTGCATGCCGAGCATGCCCAGGAACAGGTCATCGTCGCCCGGGAACGCGCCCAGCCCCATGAGGGTGGAGGTCACCGGGATGTGCAGCGTCCGCGCGAGCCAGGTCAGCTCCTCGTGGGAGCCGGAGGTGATCACCCCGCCGCCGGAGTAGATCAGCGGCCGCTTGGCCTTCTTGAGCAGCTTGACCACCTTGCGGATCTGGCCGATGTGCGGCATCTTGGTCGGCTTGTAGCTGCGCATGGACACTTCTTCGGGATATTTGAACTCGGCCACCTGCTGCTGGATGTCCTTGGGCAGGTCCACCAGGACCGGGCCCGGACGCCCCGTGCGGGCCAGATAGAAGGCCTGCTTGATGGTCTTGGCCAGGTCGTTGATGTCCTGGACCAGATAGTTGTGCTTGGTGCAGGGCCGGGTGATGCCGACGATGTCCACTTCCTGGAAGGCGTCATTGCCGATCAGGGCCCGGGGCACCTGACCGGTGAAAATGACGACCGGAATGGAATCGGCGTAGGCCGTGGCGATTCCGGTTACGGTATTGGTCGCACCGGGACCGGAGGTGACTAGACATACCCCTACCCGGCCAGTGGCCCGGGCGTAACCGTCGGCGGCGTGAATGGCCCCCTGTTCGTGGCGCACCAGGATGTGCTCCACGGACGACTTGGGTATCTCGTCATAGATGTCGATCACGGCTCCCCCGGGGAAACCGAACATGACATCAACACCTTCCTCTTCCAGACACTTGAGCAGGATCTGGGCCCCGGTCAACTTCATTTGCTATGCCTCCAATTGGCGGTATTTCTCGAGGAGCGACGACAGGGTCGTCTTCCCCGCCAGCTTCTTCTTCTTGAGCTCCTTCACTTCCTGCATCTCCGTGGGAGAAAGGTAGGACTTGGACTCGAGCTTATCCAGCATTTTCTCATAATTGATATGTTGATCCCACAGCGCCTTGAGTTGCGAATCATCGGCCCCGTACTTCTCAATGAGTTCAAGGTCCTTGGCTTCCATGTGCTGCTCCTTTTTACAGGTTAACGCGGTTACATGCCTGAAAGAAGACTTCCCCAGTCCGGCTCTCCCGCTGTATTCAGTGCCAAGTGTTTCTTCCGGCTGGAATGCCCGGAGAGGATTTCCACCTGGCTTTTTTTCAACCGCAACAACCGGGCGATATACGCGACCAACCCCTTGTTGGCCTTGTTGTCCACCGCCGGAGCCCTGAGGCGAACCTTCAGGCACCCCTGGTACTCGCCGGCGACTTCGTCCTTTCTGGCGCCCGGCTGGGCCCAGACGTCGAGGGCCCACCCCGACTCCCGCTTCGAGACGAACGCCGGCCTTGAAATACGCGCCCCCTACTCGACCTTCTTCAGGTACTTGAGCTTGGACTCGATCTCCTCGACCTTTTCCCGCTCGGGGTCGCTGCGTTCGAGCATCTCCAGATGCGCGTTGAGCATGCCCTTGAGCTGGACCTCGAACTGGGTGCGGGTCCGCTTCAGGGATTCGATTTCCTCGTGAATCTGGGCGAGCCGGTTGTGGCCCTTGCGCACGGTGTCGTCCGCCTTGGCGCGCGCCTCGTCCAGAATGAGCTGGGCCTCGCGCCCGGCCGCGACCTTCAGGTCGTCGACCATCTTCTGGGTGGACATGAGGGTGTCCCGCAAGGTCTCGTCGCGCTGACGGTACTCCTTGAGGGCGCTCTCCAACCGTTTGATCTTCTTGCGCATGCCCTTCTGTACATCGGCCGCGTCGCCCAGGACTTCGGCCAGTTCGAGCATGAACTGGTCGACCTCCAGGCGCGAATAGCCGAGCAGGCCGCGCGAAAACTGCTTGTTGAGCAAATCGATCTTGGAAACGGTCACCTCGGTCCTCCTTTGGTCAAAGGGCTACATGGGCATGCCTGTAGACATGGAGAATGCCAATCTCTCCAAATTCGCGACCACTACGATTTTGCAAACCTGAATAGCGAGCAGAACAACGATCGGCGACAAATCGAAACCGCCGACCACGGCGAAAGGAATCCAACTACGAATCTTGTAGAAGACAGGCTCCGTGACACCGCGCAAGAAACGGACGATGGGGTTATAAGGGTCTGGATTTACCCAAGAAAGTAAAGCGGAAACAATGACAATCCAAAAATATATTTCAAGAACAGCGCTGATGACGAAGGCCGCTGCATGGACTAACGAGCCCAAAAATTCCATAAAACCTCCAAAAAGCCCAGTGCATTACACTGGAGATTAGTATCAATGTTGGTAATTTCGCACACGGGATTGCAAGAATCAAGTCCTAAAACGCGGGAGCACACCCTTTGTAGCAGCGCTGCATGGCCGCCCGGATGTCCCAGAAATTCTCCACGTGCACATCGGCGTCCAGGGCCGGGTCCCGGTAGGCCCAGAATCGCACCCCGGCGGCCCGCGCCGCACGCTGGTCCACGATGGAATCCCCGATGTAGGCCACCTCGTCCGGACGCACGCCGTGGGCGCGCATTATCCGGAACACCCCCTCGGGATGGGGCTTGGGCTTGCTGACCACGCAGGAGGTGATGATCGGGTGGAAGAAGTCGTCCAAGTCCGTGAGCTTGAGGACCAGGCTCATGGACTCGCCCCGGCTGGTGTTCACGGCCAGGTTGAACCCGGCCGAGCGCAGCCACCACAGGAACTCCCGGATGCCGTCCGAACGCTTGAAGTACGGAGCCAGGTCCGCCTGGTTCATGGTCGCGCCGATGGCGAAGGCCTCTTTCAGCCTGTCCTCGGGCACGATGTGCCGCACGGCCTCGTCGTGGGTGCGCGAATGCACGAAATATCGCTCCGCGTCGTCCATGGGCGGCAACCCCAGCCGCTCGCGGATGGTGCCGTAGTAGACCATGTTGGCCTCATAGGAATCGATCAGCACCCCGTCGTTGTCGAAAATGATGGTCTTGAGGCCCTCGACAAGACGGGGATTCATCAACGGATTGGCGATCGCCATGTATCCTTCTCCGGAGTTTACTTGAGAATTGCGACGGTCAGTCGTTTCAGAGCCGCAGGCATGCCCTGGGGCTCACGGCGGCGGCAGCCGAACTTCCAGGCCGGGGCCGTGGCCCGCAACAGCCCGTCCTCCCCTTCCTCGAAGGCGATGCCGAACTCCTCCCAGACCTCGAAGATCTCGGGATCGGCGCAGACCAGGACCGTGTCCTCGGGAATAAAGGCGGGCAGGGCTTCGACCACCCGCTGCCAGGGCAACTGGATTTCCTGGCCGTCGGACGTCCCGCCGGTGTGGCTGAGGGTCTCGCCCAGGGCGGTCTCGCGCTCGCCCAGGCTGTCCTCCTCGTCCACGCCGATGGTCCGGTCCATGGCGTCCCAGCTGTCCCGGATGCCCGCTTCCAACCCGGCGAGCTCCAGTATGCGTTCCTCGAACGCCCAGGCCAGGAGCAGCACGAACTGGGCCTTGGACGCGGCCTCGCGCTCCTCGCGCTCCTGCTTGGAGCCCCGGCCGTCGTCGAACTGGCGCGACAGCTGGGCCTGGATGGACATGGACGAGCCCTCGTAGAAGTCGTCGGCGGTCACGGCCCCGAAATAGGCCATCTCGCCGGGGTCCTTGAACTGCTCGCCGAAGCGGATGCAGTCGTTGATCAGCGCCCCGGCCGTATTCGGGTCAAGCAGCAGCCCCTCGGGCCGGAAGGCGTGGGGGGCGGCTTCGGCGGTCAGGCCGGGATCGAAAAAAGTCAGTCCGTCGAGGTCGTCGCCGGACCACAGTTCGGGATGCATGTAGGGAAAAGCCAGCAGCATGCTCAGTCTCCTTGCTCTATTCGTCGGTAGCCGGGCCGAAGTGGCGGCAGCGCCCCTGGCAGCGGGGCAGTCCCATGACGCAGACCCCGCCCAGATGGTGGCCGCATCCCGGCGCGGGCGCGCCCTGCCTGTACGTGTACATCCCGCAGTGGAACGTATCCCGGGCCAGACGCTGGAACTGGCGGCCCCACAGGTCCGGGACCGCGTCCTCCGCCACGCCGAAATACTCGGCGCGGCGCAGAAAGTCGTCAAATGAGGACTCCCACCGGGCCGTGACCTGGCAGCGCCATGACTTCGTGTATCCGGGATTGAGCCACTCCTCGTACAGGCAGCGGCCATTGATGTGGTGCCGACAATCGGTGCCCGGCAACCGGGAAATCTTGCCCATTCCTACCTTTTGTTCAATGCCTTCGGAACGACCAATGCCGTCTCCGGCCAGTCCTCCAGTGCCGATGGGACAGATGTAAGGCCCGAACATTCAATTGTAAAGCCAAACCGCCCTTTTCCAGGAAGCACTCAAACCGGGGCCTCCTGGTGCAAATGATGCACCATCCTTGACTGGGCATGGTGGCGGGTGTATAGCGACTAACACAAATAATCGTGAAGTCATTCACGCAATTGGAGGCTTATATGTTTGGCGGATTCGGTGTTTGGGAACTCTTGATCATTCTCTTGATTGTATTGGTCATTTTCGGCGCCAAAAAGCTGCCGGAAATCGGCGGCGGCATCGGCAAGGCCATCAGCAATTTCAAAAAGGCCACCAGCGAGCCTGACGAAATCGACGTGACCCCCAAATCCTCCCCCTCCGACGACGAGAAGAAGGACAGCTAGCCCCTGCCTTCTCAACAAGCCCCTCCACCCGGTTGCCAGCGCAACCGGGTTTTTTTGTGCCGTGTTCCGGCGGGCGTCTCCGACGGTTAGGGAACCTTTTGAAAGAGGTTCTTGGGAATCTCCAAAACTTTTTAGCGCCGCTTCGCGGATGTTACGGACGCATCCATTCTTCATTCTTTCCTTCAACAATTCCCCTCTGCCTGCCGCCATTTCGCGAAGAAACGGGCATTCTCAAGCCCCACCGCCCGCGCGGATGCGCATACAAAAGGTTTAGGAAGGAAAGGGGGATGGGGGTCCGGGGGAAGGGGGAAAGGGGTACAGCCCGGGTACATAGGTAACACATTAGCCCGGGAACATGGGTAACACTTTGGGCATGAGAGCCTGGAGGTGCCCATGCCCTGGAATGAGGTCAAACCTATGGATCAGCGATGGTTGTTCG